>JANWXL010000540.1 GCA_025055265.1 Roseiflexus sp. | reverse complement strand
AGAAATGGCATGGTCACAAACGCGAACAGACTATAGACTGCCGCCAGACGTCGCCGCCGCTCCGGCTCGTCGATGGCGCTGCGCAGCGCAAAGAGTGCAGCATAGATCAGCAGCAGGATCAGGATCGTCACCTGGCGCGGGTCCCAGTTCCAGAAGACGCCCCAGGCGACCTGCGAGAAAACCATGCCGGTCAACGTCGCCAGCAGGGTGAAGATCAACCCGCCCTCGGCAGCGGCAGTCGCCTTCGCGTCATCATCGGGACGCCGCCGACGGAGATACAGAGCGCTATACACTGCCGATACCGTAAACGCGATCACCGCCACCCATGCGGTCGGCACATGGACGATGACGATCCGTCCAGCGTCGCCCAGCCCCTGATACGGTGGGATGACGACGAAGGTTGCAATCGTTACGCCCGCCAGCCACACACCAACGAGCAGTTTCCCGATGGATCCGAGTCGTTGAGCCATACCGATCTTTCCTTTCATAGGGCGCAATGCCGGGTTTCTTCACGCCTCAGTTATTGTCAAACGCCAGCGGCAGCGGTACAGGCGTCAGATTGAGTTTCTGGCTTGCCTCACGGCAGAGTTGCACAAATACGAGCAGTTCCTGGGGCATAAAGCGCAGAACGACGTTGTCGAACGCCAGGAGCAGCGCTCCGTACTTCTGATCGAGCCAGATGCTGCGCTCGACGCCAGCGTGCGCAATGCACCCCGCCGTGACCGCGTCATTCTGCATCGCAGCCTCCGCCAGACCATGCATCAGACTGAAATCATCCTGATGGATAGCCAGAGCGAACGGGCCAAAATCCAGTTGCAATCGTCCATCGCTCAAGAGCAAGACATGCCAGTTGCGCCCGTTATGAGCCAGCACGCGATACGGGGCGAGACGAAAATTCATAGTACGCTCCTGTCACGAAATCCTATCCCCAGCCGTATTGTCGCCTGGCGCGCAGAATCAGCGCCAGGAAAAAAGGTCCGCCTGCAAACGCGGTGATCAGCCCGACCGGAATCTCGGCAGGCGCCGCCATTGTGCGCGCCAGCAGATCCGCCAGCACCAGCAGACTGGCGCCACCGAGGGCGCAGGCAGGCAACAGGAGCCGATGATCCGGTCCGGCGATCAGGCGCACGATGTGCGGGACGATCAACCCGATAAAGCCGATAGGACCGGCAAGCGCCACGGCGGTGCCACTGGCGAGCGCCGCCAGCAGAACGACTGCGCGCTTCACCCGTTCAACATCTATGCCCAGATGACGCGCCTCAATCTCGCCAAGCGCAAACAGATTGAGCGCCTGCCCCAGGTGCGGCGCCAGCAGCAATGCCAAACCGATCAGCGGTGCAGCGACGATCAGGGTCTCCCAGAGCGCGCCTCCCAGTCCGCCCATTGTCCAGAAGACGATAGAACGCAATTGCGCATCATCTGCCAGGTAGGTCAGCAATCCGGTGGTTGCGCCTGCCAGCGCGTTGAGCGCCAGCCCGACGAGGAGCAAAGTCGCCACATCGGTGCGTCCATGGCGCTGCGCCAGCCGATAGACGAGGAATGTCGTCGCCGTCCCGGCAAGAAATGCCGCCAGCGGCAGGGTCATCAACCCAAACGACGACAGTCCAAGCACAATGACTGCCACGGCGCCGAGTGCCGCGCCGCTGCTGACGCCGATCAGTCCAGGGTCAGCCAGCGGGTTGCGAAACACCCCTTGAAGCAACGCGCCGCTCACCGCCAGCGCCGCGCCAACCAGCATGCCGAGCAACACCCGCGGCAGGCGGATGGTCCAGAAGATCGCCTCCTGTTGCGCGCTGACCGGCATATCAATCAGGATACCGATCTTCTTGAGCAGGATAGCGCCGATCACGTCTGGCGGCACAGCGACCGCGCCAATCCCCGCACCAAGAAGCACGGTCGTCAGCAGTAGCAGGAACAGCGCCGGCAGCAGCCCGATGCGCCGCCATCCCACGCGGCGCTGCAACGTCGCCTGGGTCTGAACCGTCGATGCTGCGCTCACGGTCGCTTCTCCTGCGGAGCAATCTCATAAAACGCAGTGGCAAGATCGGCAAGCGCCTGCCCGGTGCGGGGACCCATACCGAGCAGGTAGAGGTCATCGAGTGCAATAACCCGGCGCTGCTTCCCGGCTGGCGTATCAGCGAGACCAGGGATGGTCAGCAGACCATCGACGCCGCCGACCGACTCCAGCCCTTTCGTCAGCACCAGAATTACATCAGGTTGCGCAGCGATGACCACTTCGGGACTCAGCGGCTTGAACTCCACAATGCCTGCTTCTGCGCCCGCATTGAGTCCGCCGGCGGCGGTGATCATCACATCAACCGGCGTCCTGACCCCGGCAACCTGCTGCACGTCCGTGCCGCGCAGGTAGAGGAAGAGGACGTGCGGCGGATTCGTAACCCGGTTTGCCAGATCGCGTGCACTGGCGATCTCAGCTTCAACCTGCGCGGCGAGGCGTTCACCGCGCTGCGGGATGCCCAGCGCCTGCGCGACGAACCGGATTTTCTGCGCTGGCGCCTCGAGCGTTGGCGGATCGGCAGTAATCGCCAGCGGCACGCCTGCGGCGCGGATCTGCGCCAGCGCCTCAGGCGGACCGGCAGCCTCATCGCCGATCACGAGCGTCGGATTGAGCGCCAGAACGCCCTCGGCGCTCAACCGCCGCTGGTAGCCGATGTTTGGCAGCGTCTTCGTGCGTTCGGGCGGGTATGTTGCGCTGCTATCGACGCCGACAACATAATCTCCCATGCCAAGCGCAAAGATGATTTCGGTAATATCGCCGTTCAGACTGACGATCCGCTCAATCGACGTAATTGTCACCTGCGCTCCCTGATAATCGACGACGGTCGCGGGAAGTTGCGGTTCCGCCTCGCCTGGAACAAACTCGATGATATTCGGCGGACTCGCGGATGCAGGCGTCGGGAGAGACGAAGAAGCTGGAACTATCGTGGCAGCGAGCGGCGCTCCGCTAGAGGACAACGGTGTCCCGCATGCGGTGAGCAACGCCGCACATGCCAGGCTGAACCCAAGGACCATCTGACGCAGCCAGCGTTCTGCTGCGGGTGAACGGCGGTTTCGTCTCCAGGGCGTCATGTACGCCTCCTCACGTGCGTGAAGACGGATAATCAGGGAATGTCAGCAACAGCGGCGTACCCGTATGCGGGTGCGGGTAGACTGTCACTGCGACGCCGTAGACATCGCTCAACAACTCTGAACGCAGCACGTCCCAGGGTGCGCCAATGGCGATGAGCCGGCCCTGATGAAGGATTCCGACCCGGTTGGCATACGCGGCTGCCAGATTGAGGTCGTGGAGCACGATGATGGCAGCCCCGCCGGTTTGGGCGGTTGCGCGCGCCAGGCGCAGCGCCGCATGCTGATGACGAAGATCGAGCGCAGCGGTTGGTTCATCGAGCAGGAGCAGCGGCGCCTGCTGCGCCAGCACGCGCGCCAGACTGGCGCGCGTCTGTTCGCCGCCGGAGAGCGTTGGAAACAGCCGATGCGCAAACAGCGACATTTCGGTTTGGGCAAGAGCGTCCTGTGCAATCGCCATGTCTGCCGGACCCTCCGCCCTTCCGCGCAGATGCGGCGCGCGCCCCATGAGCACCACTTCGATTGCGGTGAAGGGAAGCGTCACACTGATGCGCTGACGCAACACTGCACGTCGCAGCGCCTGGTCATTGATGCGCATCCGGTCGAGCGGGACGCCGCCCAGCAGAACCTGCCCTGTCGTTGGGCGAAGATCACCTGCAAGCAGATTGAGCAGCGTACTCTTCCCTGCGCCATTCGGACCGACAATCGCCACAACTTCACCGGCGTTGACTGCCAGTGAAACATCGTCGATCAGGCGGCGACCATCTGCGTGGTAGCTGAGCGCGCACGCTTCGATGATCGGAGCAGACACAGCTTCCCCAATCTAGGCGCGAAAGAGCCGCGCATGGTGTTCGACAGGTCAGAGGATGGTCAATACAAGTCACTAACGTTGGGAATTAGTATAGTCTAATAAATGCTATTTGTCAACCATAAACAAAGAAAACAGGGGAAAATGTCGAAAGCGGATTACAGCGGGCAGGAAGGCAGGAA
>JANWXL010000105.1 GCA_025055265.1 Roseiflexus sp. | reverse complement strand
TGTAGTATTTGCGCTCCCAGCCGTACTGTCGTAAACGGCGGACTTTTTCCGCCAGCGCCGCATCGTTCGTAGTCACCGCGCCGCCATCGCCGACTGCGCCGAGGTTCTTGGTCGGATAGAAACTGAAGCATCCCAGCGCGCCAATGCTCCCGGCAGGGCGTCCGCGCCAGGTCGCCCCGTGCGCCTGCGCGCAATCCTCGATCACCGGAACGCCGTGGCGGTCGGCAATCGCCATAATTGCGTCCATATCCGCCATACGACCGTAAAGATGCACCGGCATAATCGCCCGGGTATGCGGGGTGATCGCCGCTTCGAGCGCCGCCGGATCCATCGTATGGCTGCGCTCGTCCACGTCCACGAACACCGGACGCGCCCCGACTGCCACAATCGTGATCGCCTGATAGACGCTGGCGTTGGCAACAGTAATCACCTCATCGCCAGGACCGACGCCAAGCGCGGTAAGCGCCAGTTGCAGCGCCTCGGTGCCATTGGCGACGCCAACACAGAATCGAACGTTGCAGAACGCCGCGAACGCCTCCTCAAACGCGCTCACCGCCGGACCCAGGATATACCAGCCGCTGTCGAGTACACGGGCGATAGCAACGTCGAGTTCGGCGCGAATGGCATCGTGCTGGCGCTTCAGGTCCCCAAAGGGAACGTTCAGTCGCATGGTGCGCTTCTTTCTCTCTTTACCAGTAATACTCGCGCTCGCGCCGGTAAAACTCAAGCGTGCGGCGCAGTCCCTCGCGCAATGACACCTTGGGGCGCCAGCCGAGCCTCCCCTGGATCAGGCGGTAGTCAGCATAGTAATCACCGATGTCGATGGCTTTCCGATCCGGTGGGAACGGAACGATTTCAAAAGCGCCGCCGCCATTCAGCTCAACCAGCAATGCCGCCAGGTCGCGCAGGTTGATCGTTTCGTCGCTGCCCAGATTGAAGATGCCGCCGTCCGCCGCAGGCGACGCGCCTGCCATCAGCAGGGCTTCGACGACATCATCGACGTAGTTGAAATCGCGGATCTGCGAGCCGTCGCCGAAGACCTGGATCGGCTCTTCGTCGATCAGGCGCTTGATCCAGATGCCAAGGAAGGTCTGCCGGGCATCCTTTACGCGCATGCGAGGACCATAGGTATTCGTCAGGCGCAGGGCGCATGCGCGAATGCCATACACATTGTTGTACAGGATGTGGTACCACTCGCCAGCCATCTTGTTGACGCCGTTGACATCGACAGGGTGGAGCAGGTGGCGCTCATCGACCGGCAGATAATCCGGTTTGCCGTAGATCTGGCGCGTCGAAGCATATACCAGCTTCAGGCGAGGATTGTTTTTGCGGCAGGCTTCGAGGATCGACAGTTGCGCCCGACAGTTGATCTCCAGGTCGGTGTACGGGTCAGTCATTGAGTCGAGGTGCGATGTCTGACCGGCAAGGTTGAAGAGGTAATCCTGCCCCTGTACCAGGTAGTTCATCGAATACTCATCGCGCACATCAGCGATATTGACGCGCACGCGATGCTCGATGCCGGCAATGTTTCGCTGATTGCCGCCATAGATCGGGATAAGCGAGTCGACCAGCGTCACCTGCGCCTCGAGTTCAACCAGACGATGCGCCAGGGTTGAACCAATAAATCCCATCCCGCCAGTGATGAGCACGCGCGCCCCGCTGTATGCGTGAGCATAGTCGTTTCTGCCTGGCATGCGGTCACCTTCTCCTCAGAGGGTTGTCTCAGAAAGGCGAATATGCGGGAGCGAAGACGCAGAGGGGTGGAGGTATTGATTGCGAGAATTTGCGCTCTTGCGTCTTCGCGTCAACCTTTTCGAGATATGCGCGCACCGCCAGCGATCAGTGTTCAACCGGAAGTTCCTGCTGCTTCCGACGGACTTTGATCCGGCGCATATGATCGCGCCGGATCACCAGTTTCCACCAGAGACCGATCAGTTGAATGCCGGTGCGCCACAATCGTGGAAAATTGAAGAACTGACTCTGCCCATAGGTGCGATGGTAGTGGTGTACCGGCACCTCGGCGAAGCGGTACCCGGCATCCTGCAACTTCTTCACCAGTTCCAGACAAATGGTGCCGCTGTCGGACTCCAGGTCGATCGTGTCGAACACACGCCGCCGGATCAGGCGAAAGTCGCAATCGACATCACGGAGTTTGAAACCAAAGAGAAACTTGACCGTATGGTGGTAGATGCGTCCGATGATTTTACGGTGCAGCGGATCGCTCCGGTCGATCTTCCAGCCGTTGACGATATCGACATCATCGCTCAACGCCGGGAGGAGGAGTTTGAGTTCACGCGGATCGTACTGCGCATCTCCATCAGTGTAGAAAATCAGGTCCTTGGTGCAGGCGGCGAATCCGACGCGCAGCGCCCCGCCATAGCCGAGCGGCTCGCGGTAGGAATAGTACCGAAAGCGCTCAAAACGCTGCGCCAGTTCCTCCAGCACTTCGACCGTGTAATCGGTGCTGCCGTTCTCTACAACAATGACTTCGTAATCGTCAGTCAGTTCCTCCAGCGTCTTGATAGTGGTGACAACCAGGCTGCCAATGGTGCCGCCGTCGTTATATGCCGGGAAGAATGCTGAAATGCTTGGTCGTCGCTGATCCTGACTCATTGCGTCCCTTGCCGTTGCGTCTGCGATTGCAAGCCGGAAGATTATAGCATACCGGCGCCTGCGCCATGTGCTGTTACGACAACGCGCGCGTCTTCGTCAACGGAGCGGCAGGGACAGCCGGTTCAGTCGGACCGGTGAACCACGTGCCTGTTCTGCACCTGGGAGGATTGACCGGCTACGGCTTCTTTGCCGGTCAACTCGATGATGTGCGCATCTCGCGGATCGTGCGGTACACCGGGAATTTCACGCCGCCATCGGCGCCGCTGACCGCAGACGCCAATACTCTTGCGCTCTATCTCTTCGATGAGGGAAGCGGGCAGACGACGTCTGATGCGTCGGGGAACGGGCGTCATCTGACGCCTGGACGAATGCAGGCGCGGATAGCGCCGACTCGCAGCGCGTGGCATCGACGACGCTGGGCAGATGAGCGCCGCCCGTTACTGCCGGATTTCGTCCAGGCTATGCACCCAGGGTAGACGGCTCTGGACAGCCCGGACCAGGCGTGCGTCGGCAGTCCAGAATTCAGCGCCCAGTCGCTCCGCCAGCGCCAGGTAGTGAGCATCGTAAGTTGCTGGAAGAGAGAAGGCGCCAGCCAGTTGCAGGGCCCGACGATGAAGTTCGCTATCACCCACCAGTTCGATATCCAGGCGCAGAGCCAGGTCCAGCAGCGTCTCCGCCTCGGCGGAGGAGAGACGCCTATGAACAGCGTAGCGGTGGAGAGCGCTGGCAACCTCGTAGTACAGCAGCGTTGGAGCGACCAAACGCCGCTCCTCTCGATGCCAGGTCTCCCAAAGCGTATCCGCCAGGGGTCCTGTCGCCTTGTCCAGCAGCATTCGCAGGAGGAAACTGGCGTCAAGACAGACTGGTGAGATGGGCATCCCGTTCCTCCCGTTCTCCCTGGATGACCTCCTCTGGAGAGGGCGATAGCCCGCCAGTCCATCGGGTTCGGAAGTTCCGAATCTGGCTCAGGGTCTCCTGCCAGGAGGAACGCGCCTGACCTTCCTGCAGACGACGGTAAGCCTCCACAGAAAGGACAACGACGCACGGCTCGCCGTCTCGCTCCACCGTAACCGGTTGGTGCGTTTCCATCACCCAGCGTATCAATTCACCGAAACGAATACGCGCCTGCGTGGCACTGACGACTCGAGTCATGCTTGCCTCTTTGGTTAATCGATGAATTACTCAATGGAAGTATACGCAACTCTGGAGGAATGTCAAGGACTGAACATACTCGAGCGCAACTCATGGTACGATAGCAGGCGCGACCAATCACGTCCAGAGTCACAGGAAGAATCTCATGCCAGCATCGATCGCCGGGTTGCTGCGTCCCGACATTGCGGCGCTTGAACCATACACGCCAATCGTTCCGCTCGAAACGCTTGCCGAACGATTGGGGCTGCCGGTCGAGCGCATTATTAAGCTCGACGCTAACGAGAACCCCTACGGTCCATCGCCGCGCGCGCTGGCGGCGCTCGCCGCTGTTGAGCGCGATGCGCCTCATCGCTACGCTATCTACCCCGACCCGGATCACACGCGCCTGCGTACAGCCCTCAGCCGGTACATCGGGCAACCGCCTGAACGGATCATCTGCGGCGCGGGTTCTGATGAACTGATCGATCTGCTCATGCGCGCCGTTCTGCGCCCTGGCGATGTCATGGTCGATTGCCCGCCAACCTTTGCCATGTACAGTTTCGATGCCGCGCTCTACGGCGCGCGCGTCGTCCCGGTCCCGCGCACCGAACAGTTCGATGTCGATGTCGAGGGTGTCGCAGAGGCAGTCGAACGCGAGGGCGCAAAACTGCTGTTCCTGGCAGCGCCGAACAACCCGACCGGAACGCCGCTGGCGCGCGCTGCTGTCGAGCGCCTGCTCGACCTGCCGATCATCCTGGCGATTGATGAAGCCTACGCAGAGTTCGCAGGGACAAGCGTTATCGATCTCGTCGGAACGCACCCCAATCTGGTCGTCCTGCGCACTTTCAGCAAATGGGCCGGGCTTGCCGGGTTGCGCATCGGCTACGCGGCGATGCATGAAGATGTGATTGCGTACCTGTGGAAGATCAAGCAGCCGTACAACGTTAATGTCGCTGCTGAAATTGCGGCGATTGCGTCGCTCGAGGATCTCGAGGAACGGATGATGACCGTGGCGCGTATCGTTGCGGAACGTGAACGTCTGGCGGCTGCGCTTGCGACGCTCCCTGGCATTCACGTCCACCCCAGCGCAGCGAACTTTCTGCTCTGTCGCATGACCGACGGCGGCGCAGCGCGGGCCCGCGCCATCCGCGACGGTCTGGCGCAGCGCGGGATTCTGATCCGCTACTTCAACCGACCAGGGCTCGACGATTGCATTCGCATCAGCGTCGGGCGCCCTGAACAGAACGACGCGCTGTTGCAGGCGCTGGAGGA
>JANWXL010000520.1 GCA_025055265.1 Roseiflexus sp. | reverse complement strand
GCGCGGGTGAAACTGGTGTTGCCCGAGGCGCTCAGCGATGCGGAAATCGAGACGATTCGCGCCCTGGCGCGCGAGCGGGGCGCGCGAAAAAAAGGGTGACCGGCGCGCCAGCGCCATCAACGTCGCCACGCCTGGCAGCCGGGCGCGTCTGGTTGATCGTTCTGGCGCTTGGCATCGTGATCGGAGCGCTTCTCTGGCGGGTTATGACCGTCGGGATGTTCTGAAGCCTGCTCGCCCGGTGGTTGACGGCGCTGGTGGCTGAAGCCCTGGCTGAGATCGTGCAAGCCCCTTCAGGGCTTCTACGTCCTGCGCAAGGGCTTATGAAGAAGAAAAGAGGCTGGCATTCCTGGGCGCTGCGGGCTGAAGCCCTGGCTGAGATCGTGCAAGCCCCTGCGGGGCTTCCACATCCTGAGCGAGGGCTCATGAACATCAAGACATACATCCGGTATAGCCTGCGAAGGCAGGCTTCGCAACCGTAGCCCGCGACTTATGAAGTGTGAGAAAATAATCCGGTATTGCCAAACCTAGCCCGCGAAGGCTTCGTCGTGAGCTCAGCCGAACGGCGGGCTTCGCAACCGTAGCCCGCGACTTCAGGCGCCGGGCAAGCGGGCGGATAGCGGAATAATTTTCAAAAACCATCAGCCGCTGGGCACAGCGCGAATGCCGGTATTGTGTGAAGGTTCATCAGCCCGAAGCGTCCCTGCCCCTCCCTGCAATGGTCGCCTCCGCTCTCCAGGTGTGGTATCATAGCCTCTCAGGTTACTCGAAAGCAATCGTCTATATCGGTCAACATACCACACGAGGAGTTTCATGGCGCGAAAGCGTGCTCTCATTACCGGCATCACCGGTCAGGACGGCTCGTACCTGGCGGAGTTTCTGCTGGAACAGGGGTACGAAGTCATCGGCATGATCCGGCGTTCCAGCACCGTCAATTTTGAGCGTATTCGTCATATTCAAGATCGCATCACGCTCACTCCCGGCGATCTGCTTGATGAAGTCTCGCTCATTCACATGCTGCGCGAGCACCGTCCCACCGAGGTCTACAATCTGGCAGCGCAGAGTTTCGTTCAGACCTCATTTTCGCAACCGGTGTTTACCGGCGAGGTGACAGCGCTCGGCGTGACGCGCCTGCTCGATGCCATTCGCATCGTTGACCCGGAGATCCGCTTCTACCAGGCCAGTTCGTCTGAGATGTTCGGCAAGGTGGTCGAGGTGCCGCAGCGCGAAACCACCCCCTTCTACCCGCGTTCGCCCTATGGCGTCGCCAAGGTCTACGGGCACTGGATCACCGTCAACTACCGCGAAAGTTATGGCATGCACGCGAGCAGCGGCATCCTCTTCAACCACGAGTCGCCGCGTCGCGGATTGGAGTTTGTCACGCGCAAGATCTCCCACGGCGTCGCACGCATTGCACTCGGCCTCGATAACGAATTGCGCCTGGGCAACCTCGACGCGCAGCGCGATTGGGGATTCGCCGGGGATTACGTGCGCGCCATGTGGCTCATGCTCCAGCAGGACAAACCCGGCGACTATGTTGTCGCCACCGGGCAGACGCACTCGGTGCGGCGGTTCTGTGAACTGGCGTTCGGCTACGCAGGGCTGGATTACCGGAAGTATGTGGTCGTGGACGAACGCTTCTTCCGACCAGCCGAAGTTGATCTGCTGGTTGGCGACTCCTCCCGCGCACGTGAAAGACTGGGGTGGAAGCCCGAGGTGTCGTTCGAGCAACTCGTCGAGATGATGGTCGAAGCCGACATCCGCATGCTGCGCGGATGACGGCTATTTCTTTTTCTGTTTCAACTGATCGGCGTAGATCCGGTCGAGACGGTTCATCTCGCGCACAGCGATCGTCTCGATGAAGCGTGGCATGTCGCGCACCGGCAACACCGCCTTATAGCCAACGCGCAGGAACCGGTGAATATCGCTCATGCCGAGCATCTCCGCCAGACCCTTCGTGCGATCCAGCGCAATGCCCGTGAGCGGGTTGCGCGTCAGGCGCGCGACATTGTAGAGCGACTGGCGCACCAGCTCGATCTGACGCACCCGGTCGGCATAATTATCCGCCAGACGATAGGCGCGTTCATACGTCTCCATATCGAAGTCGAGCGGTGCGCCCATTGCGATCAGTTGTTCGACCACCTCGTCATCCAGGCGATTCGTCAGGTCAAGCAGCTCAAGCACCTGCTCGACATCACGAATCACCACCCCCGGAAAACTCTGCACGAGCAAATGCAGACGGCGCGCCTGCGCATCGCGCGCAGAGAAGTCGCGCGGACCGTACAGCTCGGTAAAGAAGAACTCGCCAACCAACCGATACTGCGGTTCGGAGGCGAGATCCGCATAATCGCGGCGGAGTCGGTCGGATTGCAGCGCCTGCAACGCAACCCGATACGGCGCACGGTGTGGCATGGCGACAGATGATCGCGGAGCGCAACTCCGCGCCTTACTAAGACGCCAGCGCTTCCTCGAAGATGCGCACGGCGTCGCGAATCTGGTCTTCTTCGACAATCAACGGCGGAATGAAGCGAATCACGTTATCGTATGGACCGCATGTCAGCAGAAGCAATCCACGGTTGCGACACGCGGCGACGACACGTTTCGCCAGCGCAGCGTCGGGCATTCCATCCGCCGTCATCAGTTCGACGCCGATCATCAATCCCAATCCGCGGACATCGCCAATCGACGGGAACCGCGCCTTGATACGCAGCAATTCCGCTTTCAGCAATGCGCCCTGGCGCGCCGCGTTCTCGATCATGCGCTCCTCGCGCATCGCCCGGATCGTTGCGACCGCAGCGGCGCAGGCGACGGCATTGCCGCCATAGGTGCCGCCATGGGACCCTGGTTGCCAGCGTTCCATGATTGCGCGCCGTGCAATAATACCAGAAAGCGGCAATCCTGATGCAATGCCTTTAGCAACGGTCATAATATCGGGGACGATGCCGAAGTGTTCAATGGCAAAGAAGCGACCGGTGCGTCCAAACCCGCTCTGCACCTCATCGACGATCAGCAGGATGCCATAGGCGTCGCAGATCCGGCGCAATCCCTGCAGGAAAGACGCGGGTGGAACAATGTACCCGCCCTCGCCGAGAACCGGCTCGACCAGCACAGCCGCTACGTCCTCCGGCGTCGTTTGCGTATGAAGGATATGCTCAATCTGCCGCAGCGGATGACCGCAGCATCCAACATCTTCGGGCGCTGCTGTGGAGATGGCTGCGGGATCAGCGCCAGCAGCGCGTGCGACGGCGCAGTGGAAACACGCGGCATACGGCGCGAAGTGAACGCCAGCGGGCAGCGGCGCGACGGCGTGACGGTACTTGCCCTTGCTGCTGGTGAGGGCGAGCGCCCCCGCCGTGCGACCGTGGAACCCGCCCTCAAAAGCGATCACGTCGCTCCGCCCCGTCGCCTGACGTGCCAGTTTGATTGCCCCCTCGACCGCCTCTGCGCCGCTGTTGCTGAAGAAAAAACGATCGAGTTCGGGCGGAACGATGGTGCGCAGTTCGGCGACCAGTTCGAGCATCGGACGGTGATAGACAATATTCGCCTGTCCGTGCAGGATCAGGCCGGCTTGCTCACGGATCGCCTCCACTACGCGCGGATGGCAGTGACCGGTATTCGTCACGCCGATGCCGCAGGTAAAGTCCAGGTAGCGCCGTCCTTCGACATCGTACAGATAGACCCCTTCGCCGCGCTCGACCAGGATGTCGCTGTAGCGCGCCCAGACCGGTGAAAGATATGCTGCCTGCTCGAGCAGCCCCGTCGCTGATGGTGTCGTCATTGTCTGTTTCCTTGTGTCTAGCGATCGCTCAGGCGTGCCAGCGCTGCGCGCGCCTCGCCCGCCCAGAGCGCATCGTCGCTCTGATTGGCGACCGTCTCGAACGATCGAATAGCTGCATTCAGATCTCCAAGTTGCTCTTCCGCACGACCCTGATAATACCGCGCTTCGGGGTAGTTGCCGTTGCGTCGGTTGACCGCTTCACGAAAGCGATTGACTGCCGCCTGAAAGTTGCGCTGCGCGAAATGGACCCGCCCTAACCAGTAATGCGCTTCGGCGAAGTTGGGGTCGAGGCGCGCGGCGATTTCGAGGTCATCGCGCGCCTCGTTCAATCGGTCTGCGCGGATCAGGATCAGCGCCCGACGATAGTGTGGTTCAGCCAGACGCGGATTGGCATCGATTGACCGTTTGTAGGCTTCGAGCGCGCGTGTATCGTACCCCTGCCGCTCGTATATCTTCCCCAGCAGCAGGAATGCCTCAGCGTAGCGCGCTCGCTCCTCAAGCGCACGATTGACGCTCTGCAACGCCTCATCAATGCGCCCTGCACCAAATTGCGCCTGCGCCAGTCCAAAATACGCTTCCGGGAAATCAGGGCGCAACTGAAGCGCCTGTTGATAGGCGTCAAGAGCGCCTTCCAGATCGCCGGTGCGCACTCGCGCCTCGCCGAGCCAGAGGAATGCCTCAGGCGATTGTGGGTTCTCCTCTACAGCATTGAGAAAGTGCCCTGCGGCAATCGACCAGTCGCCGCCTGCCGCCGCCACGCGCCCAAGCCCGATATGCGCCGCTGCCAGCGCTGGATCTTGCTGGAGCGCTGCGCGGTACTGTTGTCCGGCTTCCGACAGGTTGCCGCGCTGGAGCGTGATATCGCCCAACAGCGCCAGCGCTTCGGGGAAGATCGGCTGCCGCTCAAGCGCTCGCCGCGCTGCCTCGTCAGCAGCGTCAAGGCGCCCGATACCCAGATATGCCTGCGCTGCGCCATACCACAGTGTTGCACGGCCTGGCTGTAGCGCAATGGATCGCTCATAAGCGGTCACTGCTGCGTTGTATTCGTGGAGTTCGAGCAGTGTTGATCCGATCTGCTCAAGCACTGCCGGGTCGTTGGCGCCAGCGTCGAGCGCGGCTGCATAGCGGCGCGCTGCGGCGCGGTCGTTCCCCGCGCGTCGCTCCAGATGCGCCAGCATCAAATAGGAAGGTATGTGCCGCGGATTCGCATTAATGGCTATCTCGAACTGGCGCTCAGCCCGATCAACGTCTTCCAGATCGATCAGCACCAGCCCAAGTTCGTGGGTAATATCGGCATATGCCGGGGCGCTGCGGGCGGTATTCTGCTGCCCGCGCTCCAGCACGCTGCGCGCTGCATCGAGTTGACCCGCCGCGCGATAGAGGCGGCTCATTTCAATAATCGCAGCAGCAACGTTGCCGTTTACCAGCGGCATCAGGATGCGCTCCGCTTCGGCATATCCCTCTGGTCCGCTCAGGCGGAGTGCACGCGCCAGCGCCAGCGTCTCATCAATCCCGGAGCGTCGTTCGGCGAGCCAGCGCCGATGCACCACAGCATCCCGCCAGCGCTGTTCTTCCTCCGCCAGTTCAGCCAGGCGGATATGCGCCGGAAAGTAAGCCGGGTCGCGCTGCAACGCCGCTTCGAGCAGTTGTCGCGCCCGCTCGCGGTTCTGGGGCAACGCCAGCATCGCCTGATGGAACAATGGCTCGGGACGTTCCGGCGCCAGTCGTGCTGCCGTCTCGAATGCCGTGCGTGCGTCATTCTCCTGGTTGTTCACCAGCAGCGCCCGACCACGCAGAATGGTCAGGTCCACATTGCCCGCCTGACCCTTCTCCAGCGTCTCGATCTGACGCAACGCATCAGCGGCAGGCGACCATGTGCGCGTCAGCCCGGCCCAGATCGCCGCCAGTCCCGTCGGCGCGCGCGTATCGCGCAGGCGCGCGAGCTCCACCTCGACGACAGCCAGCCAGAAACGGTAACGACGGATCGCCAGATCGGCGCGGCGCGCCTGATGCATGGCGATGCTGCCATCGATCAGGCGCTGCTCGGAGTCGGCGACAGCAGCCTGTTTGCTCCACTCCTGATTGAGGTTGGAAGCCTCACGCAGCGCCAGCGAAATATCGCTGAGGATCTGACTCAAATCGCTTTCCCGGAGCACTGGTGCAATGTCCAGTTCCCAGAGCAACGGACCGCGTGCGTTGAGCAGGCGCGCCATGCGCAACAACGCTCGCTCGCTCTGAACGCTTGCGCGCAGGCGAGCATTCAGCCGCGGGCGGAGATCGAAAGGAACGATGCGGTCATCAATGCCGATCTGACGGGTGGCAGCGCTGAGCGCCTCGGATGCTGCGTCGAGTTGTCCGCTGAGACGATACGCCTCGGCGAGCTTCACAAGCAGCGGCGTTGATGGCGGCATCAATCGCCGCGCCTGTTCGAGCGACACGGCAGCGGCGGCAGGATTGCCCGACCGCAATTCCTCAAGCGCCAGGTTGTAGCGCAGTTCGCCCAGGTCCTGTCCCTGGAGAAGCGCAATCGCCTGATTGAACGAATCACGCGCCGCCGGATCGCCCATGTCGTGCTGCACTGCGCCAAGAGAGGCATAGAGGCGCGCCAGTTCATCAGGCGGCGCATCGGGCATCGCAGCAATCGCGCGGCGAAATTCGCTCGCCGATTGCTCATAGTTGCCGCGCGCCCACCATGTCATGGCGCGCAGGGTGCGCAATAATCCGGGGCGCAACGCTGGCTGTTCGCGCTCCAGATCGTCGAGCGCCGCCATCGCCGCGCTGTACTGCCCGTTGTTATAATCCGCAATTGCCCGTATCAGGCGCGGGAGAACGACGCGACCGTTGATTGGCTGTGCGGCAAGCGGGTAAACCGTCGGGAAGGCGAAGCGTCCGACAAAACCATCAAGGCTGGCCATCGCCTGAATACCGCCCGGAGCATAAATGAGCACAGGCGTCAGCGTTTCTGCATCGAGCATTCCGCCGGTTGTGATCTCTCCTGAAATGATCACATCAGCGCGGGTCTCGCGCAGAAGCGCCAGCGCCGCCTCCCGGTCAGCGGGTGGTGCATCGATCCGCCGGACGGCGACACCTGGTCCAACCGTTGTTGCCAGCGTATCCACCAATTCCTGCGCTGTGGCGCGACCGGTTGGGGTGAGCACGCCGCCTGGCTCAAAGAACGGCGCAACCAGAATGGTCAGTTCATCGGCGCGCGTCGCAGGAAGCAGGCGCGGCAATGCCAGCAGAGTCAGCGCAACCACGAGTATGCCGACAAGAACGATTTGCAGGCGCGCGCTCCACTCGCCCATACGCCTGATCCAGATCGCTTCGGTTCGGACCGCATCAGGCACGACGATCTCTTCGCCGGAACTGCTGATGACCGTTGCGCTACGCACCAGCCTTGCACGCTGCAAGAGCGACACCCACGACGTTTGTATCCAGGATTGCAATCGCATGCGCACTGGCGGCAGCAACATGGCGACCGCGATGACTGCAAGCAGGACCAGGCTGGCAATCAATGCCTGCATAGAACCTACGACGTCTCCTGCGAGGCGCCACGCACCTCGACGATCCTCGTGCGCAACTGATCGTTGTCGAGCGGCAAGGCAAGAGTATATCTGACAGCGCCTGGAGGGATGATCCCCGTATGTCGCTGATCGGCAAGCGCAATGACCGGGAGATCCGGTTGATGCTGCGCCAGGTTTTTGCAGAAATCACGCACGTGCTTCCCCACGCGCGCATCGACGATCACCAGAGCGGTCTCAGGATGATACGCGAGTAATCGTTCGGCGTCGAGCACCGTCGGCGCATCGAGCGCTCGCAGATCGATCTCATCGAGGAGAGGAGCGATCGTTTTACGCAGCGTTGCATCAGCCGATACAATCAGTACTGGAGGCGGAGGTGAACCGCGGCGCTCTCGTTCAACCGCCTGATCACTGATGCCGCGAATATCGACCGCATAAGTGCTGCCTGGCAGTTGTTTTGCGTACTGCTTCATCTCTGCGGCGATTCGACTGACTTCGTCGTAATCCGAAAAACGACGTCGTCGATTGGTGACCACCCCGATCGAGATCGTTGTAATCGGAAAGTTCCTTGGCACTCCCTGACGATCAATGCCGCGCAGATAACCGCGCGCCAGGTCTTCGGGATCGTACAGGTCGCGGACACGCTTATCGAACAGCGCAATAATGCCCTGGCAAATGGAGTCGAGACGATCGGGCGTCGTCAGCACGGCAAAGTCATCCCCGCCAATATGCCCGATAAAGTCGCTCGACGAGCCGTGCTGTTGCACCGCCTCCACCAACACATCAGCCACCAGTTTGATCAATCGGTCGCCGCGCGCCGGTCCGTAGGTGTCATTGAACGCCTTGAAGTTATCAAGGTCAACATACAGGAGCGCGAATGGTGCGCCATTTCGCAGGCGATACTTTAACTCTTCAGTCAGGAGCACGTTTCCTGCCAGACCGGTCAGCGGATTATGAACTGGCGTCTGTGCCGCGCGACGAAGGTGAGCGCGAATGCGGGCGAGTAATTCGGGGATATTGAAAGGCTTGGTGATGTAATCATCGGCGCCGGTGTCGAAGCCGGTGACCACATCTTCAGCGGTGGAACGCGCGGTAAGAATGAGCATCGGCACATGAGCGGTCCGGGTGTCGTTGCGGAGTTGACGAATGGCTTCGTACCCGTCCATTTGCGGCATCATCAGATCAACAATGACCAGGTCCGGTATCCACTCCTGGGCAGTGCGCACGAGCTGGTCGCCGTTCTGGGTGACAAAGACCTCATATCCCTGCGACCGCAACACCAACTCAAGCAGTTGACGCACTGCCGGTTCATCGTCTGCAATCAGGATACGTTTGGTCATGGAGTATGCCGCAAGCCACAGGTTGCGCAGGCGGTTGGTGCGCGTGACGCCTGTTCAATCATCGCATAACAAAACAACGCTGCTCGCCTTACTTAAATAACGAGCTGCGCATACAGAATTTCCAGTGTCAGGTCCTGCCGCACCGTATCCGGCGACTCAAGCGTCAGCGTAGCAGCGCTGACGCCCAGGCGCACCGCTTCGTCAATCGGGATGTCGTGGAGCAAGGCGTAGACCACGGTTGCAGTCAGCGCATCACCTGCGCCTGTTGGATCGACGATTTCGACATTGATCGCCGGGATATGTCCGCTCGACGACGGTGTCGCATAGACCAGCCCCTGTTCCGCCAGGGTGACAATTGCAATTTCGACCCCTTCAGCCGTCAGACGACGGGCTGCCATGATCGCCTGCGCCACGTCCGTCACGTGGATGCCGGTGAGCGCTTCCGCCTCAATGGCGTTCGGCGTCACGAGCGAGAACGAACCGATGAACGGTCGATACCGCAGCGCTGGAGCGTAGGCAACAGGATCGAGCGCTACCGGTACGCCTGCGGCGGCACACATGTCGAGCAATGTCTTTGCGCTCTCAACTGGCACATTCGCATCCATCACCACCATCGGAGCGCGCTGAAACAGAGCGCGATGCCCGGTGATCACCGCTGGCGTCAGTGCAGCAACCGCTTCAGTGTCGTCCACGCCGGTGATCAACTGACCTTCGGGCGAGAGCAGGGCGACATAGGCAGGCGAGTGATAGTTACGCACTCTGATCACGTAGTCGGTGTTCACCCCGGCGCGTGCTGTCTGCTGCACAATGACCTGCCCGAGATCATCATCGCACACCACCGTCACCAGCATTGTCGGGTAGCCGAGGCGCGCCAGATTTTCGGCGACATTCCGCGCGCATCCGCCAGCACTGATGCGCACATCCGCCGAATTCGAGGTGCTGGCGAGCACATCGCCGCGCAGGCGACACTTCACGTCCAGACACGCCGCGCCGACCACGACCACCGGTTCGCATGAGCTGTCATTATGATTTGGTTGCATTACCGGGCTTCGCTCCTCTGTTCCCTGTCTTCTCGCCCGATGGCTGCGCTGCGGGCGGCGGCAGCAACGCCTCGATCTCGCCAGTCCACTCCGGGATCAGCAACGCCCCAATGATTTCGGGCGAAATTTCAATCCCTTCTTCTCGCAACACACGCACGATATTGCGAATGCGTTCGGCTTCCGCCTGCGCTTCCGCTTTGCTTGTCTCCAGGATGCGTTTGACTTCCTGTTTGACCGGACCATCGGGATCGGGCGAGCGGAAACGATCTTCCGGCACGCTGAAATAGTCAATATCAACCCGGGTGACGACAACGCCCCAGCGCTGAGTAAGTTCGTTCAGCCGGCGAAAGACTTCTCGTGAGATGTGCTGTCGTTTCTGATAGGCATCGGTGGCGCTTTTCGTTTCGGCGAAGATGACCTCACGGACGATATCATCAACTTCGTGGGCCAGTTGACGCGCCAGCAGCTTCTCCCAAAACGCCACATCGAGGCGCGCCTGTTCCAGGTCGCGCCCCATTTCGCGCGCGACGTCGTTCTGAATCTGCCCGCGGTTGGGAATGTTGGCCAGTGCAAACTCCGGGTTCTTCACGCGATAGCGCAGATGCACTTCCACTTCGTCAATGCTGTGCGACCCGCCCGTGTTAATTTTTGCGACCCTCACATCATGGCTCAATTCATAGAGCGGTATCGTCGCCACCCGCCGCTCCAGCAGCGGAATGAGCGGCGGCGCCAGCGGGGGTTGGAGACGGTAGAGCGTGCCGCTGTAGAACCGCGCTACCATAATTGCGTGATCTTCTGGCACTACGACGGTATGGCTCGAGATCCAGCGAAAGATATAGAGCAACACCCCGCCCCATCCGAGTGGAAAGACAATGCTGCCGACATCGCCAAGCACATCACGCCCCAGAAAGTATGCCGCCATTAGCGAGGTCAGCGTCGCCAGCCCCGCCATCATGCCGATCTCGTTCCAGTTGCCGGTCAACGCAATGATCAGACTGACCGCCATGATAACGACACAGAGAAGCGTCACGGTATCGCTCTGGGGCGCCGTCAGATAAATGACCACCAGGGATACGAACATCAAACCGAGCGCCAGGGAAGCCGCCGCATACCGCGCCGATTGATCGTTTCGCCCAAAGATGCTCTTCGATGCCATCTACACCTCCAGCAGCACCTTCAATCGACCTGCTGCGGCGGCAAACGCGCGTAAGCCGTCGTGCAGAGGAAATCGTGCCGCAATCAATGGCGCCGTTGCAATCAATCCGCCGTCCAGGGCGCGCAGCGCCGCCGCAAACGGACCGCAGCGCGACCCGATCAGGCGAATCTCATCAACCACCACCATCGTCAGGTTGCATTCCGATTCAGCAGCAAAGGTGCTTTTCATGACCAGACATCCGCGTGGGCGCACCAGGCGGCGCGCAACGTGAAATCCGCGCGGATGACCGGTGCAATCGATGACGACGTCGAACCGCGCCTGATAGGCTGCATCCAGTTCACCAACATGCACGGCGTGAATCGCCATGTTCTCCAGAAACTCCCAGCGCTCCGGATGCCGTCCAACCAACGTGACGTCACATCCCGGAAGGCGCACCGCCTGAACGCACAGCAGACCAAGTTTGCCATCGCCGACCACTGCCACCTGATCGGTCGGGCGGAGATGGATCTGCTGAAGAATCTCGAAAGCTGCCGCAACCGGTTCGGTGAACACTGCCACTGAGTCTGGCATGCGGTCCGGCACGCGATGGAGACAGGCGATCGGGAGACTGAACAATTCCGCCATCGCACCGTCCCGCCGATCAATGCCAAGCGTCGTGCGGTTGGGGCAATGGCTCTCATCGCCGCGCCGACACACCGCGCAGGTGTGGCAGGCCGCATTGATTTCGCCAACTACGCGCTGACCAATCCACGCTGCGTCTTCGCAGGCGACAACAACGCCGACGAATTCGTGCCCCAGCACGCCGCGAAAATTCATGTAGCCGCGCGTGATTTCGATATCAGTGTTGCAGATGCCAACCAGAGCGGGGCGGATGAGCGCCTCGCCAGCACGCAGGACTGGTCGAGGATAATCATCGACGTGACGCAGTTTGCCGTCATACACCAGTGCATGCATTGGCGACTCGCGCTCTTTCGGTGTGCGGTGCGCGTCTGTTCGATACAAGATATCTGCACCGCGCCAGCATCACTTTGGTGTATTATACTACACGCTTCATGGGCTCTGCAATACGCGGGGATTGCGGTACGTGCGCCTCCGCACAATCATCAGGTGCGCCAATGGCACTAAGAGTCGTCTTTCTGGGCAGTCCGGCATTTGCCGTTCTCCCGCTCGAACGCCTGGTCGCCGATCCCAGGTATCAGGTGGCAGGCGTCGTGACGCAGCCGGATCGTCCGGCCGGTCGGGGGAAAACATTGGTGGCGACGCCGGTCAAACAGGCGGCGCTTCGCCTGGGGTTGCCGGTGCTGACCCCTGAGACGTTGCGTGATCCTGCGGCTGTCGCAGCCCTGGCTGATCTGCGCCCCGATGTCGGCGTTGTTGCTGCATACGGCGAAATCCTGCGCCGCGATGTGCTCGCCATTCCGCCGCTGGGGTATGTCAATATCCATCCGTCGCTCCTGCCGCTCTACCGCGGTCCTTCGCCCGTCGCCGGCGCGATCCTCAATGGCGATGCCGAAACCGGCGTGACGATTATGCTGATCGAAGCAAAAATGGACGCCGGACCCATTCTGGCGCAGCGCGTCGTGCCGATCCCTCCAGACGCGCGTACCGGTCCCCTGACGCATGAACTGTTCGCGATTGGCGCAGACATGCTGATTGAGACGCTTGACGCCTACGCGACGGGCGCTATCACGCCGCAACCGCAGGATCACGCTCGCGCCACCTTCACGAAACTGCTCTCCCGCGAGGATGGGATTATCGACTGGTCGCAGCCCGCCGTCCATATCGAACGGATGACGCGCGCCTACGATCCGTGGCCCGGTGCAACCACAACCTGGCGCGGTGCGCCGCTCAAGATCATCGCCGCGCGCGTCATCGCCGACTGGCGCGGCGACGCGCTCCCCGGCACGCTCCTGGATACGGCGGAGGGTCCGGCAGTGGCGACCGGCGA
>JANWXL010000458.1 GCA_025055265.1 Roseiflexus sp. | reverse complement strand
GTCAATCTGCGGGTGTTCAACGCTGCTGTGCAGGTTCACCTTGCGGATGGACGCACGCTCCGTGGATGGATTCGGATGTGAGCGGGGCGACCAGGTGTGCTTTCTGGCGCCGCGCGGCGCTGGCATCAACGGCGCGCGCCTGCCCGATATCCAGGCGCGCCGTCGGTCAGAGTGGCAACGCTGGATTGATCAGGTGATCGCCTCGTTCAATGAGCAGTGGACGACAATCGGTTATTCCTCAAAAATGGCAGCCACGGGCAACCGCCATCCCGGCACGACCTCGCCGCCATCCAGCACGTCATCCTCGTGAAGAATGGCATAGGCAGACGCCTGATAAACCGTGACGGTGCGCTTTCGGGGATTAACGACAACGACCATGCGCGCCCCGGCATCAAGCCAGTCGGTCACCTTTTCATCCACGTCGGCATAGAGATCGTGTGGTGAAACCACCTCCACGACGAGATCAGGCGCGCCGGGCCAGTATCCGGTGACATCCTGCGCATTGAGCGTGCGTTCACGGCGAATGAAAGCGACATCGGCTGCACGCACGGTGTCAGGGTTTTCGTGCAAAAGAAATCCTGTCTCCGCAGCACACACCGTTCCCAGTCTGTGCGTGCGTACAAACTGATCGAGCGGTGTAGCGATGTTCATCACAATGCGGCCGTGCTGATATCCGGCTGGCGACATACGGCGCAGTTCTCCCTGGACGAGTTCGTACCGGGACCCATCAGCAGGCATCTGAAGCAACTCATCCGCTGTCATCAGGCGCTGAGTCACAGACATTGCCAGACTTCGCTCCTCTCTACCAGGCAATCGCCAGAACCGGCGCATAAAGTATAGCACGGTGCGACAGAGTGGACGGAGAAAGAGTTGATGCCGCCATACAGCGCCCCTAACAACCCCTGCCATATCGGCAACGGCACGCCTGTCGGCGTGAGCGGCTGCGCCAGATCGCCGAGTTGCGCAGTGCCGGCACAAATACACCGACGTCCAGGACGGCAACGACCAGCGCTGCCGCTATCCCCAGCCCGACAGAAAGCGGAAGAATGGCTCTGACAGGCGCAGCAACGTTTTTCCTCGCCAGGGACGCCTCAAGAATCGGCGCTCCCAGACCGATCCGACGCGCAAGAAACAGCCCGGCTGCGGTCGCTGCTGCGAAAAGAAGCGCATTTTGGGCGATCTGAAGCGCAAGCAGCACTTCCAGTGCGATCGGCCGTTCAGCCTGGGCAAGCAGGGGCGCCTGCAGGGTCAGTGAAGCCGGGATGACCGCTACAACGCCCACAACCGAGGCAATCCAGAGAGTCAGGAAGACACGCCAGTTGAAGGATGCTTTCGCCACGTGCGCCTCGCATCCGCCGCCACGCCTGGTTCAAACGGTCTGAGCGGCTCAACTGCCGCTCAATAATCGCCCTCCCTCACATATGGCGCGCTCCAGAGCGCCACCTGCATCACCACCGACTTGAACCACGCCTGATGCATGTGTTCGACTTCTTCCAGACTGTGGCCCTTCTTTGCCAGGAATGGTTTGATCGTCGCCGTGATCGGATAGATGAACGCAACCATGTAGCGGAAGTGGATATGCGGCACTGCCTGCACGCCGTCGACGACATTCTTTTTGGAACGGTGATGACGCAAACCGATCTCATAGGCGTAGTTCAACCAGTGCTCGTCATAGGGGCGATTGCACGTATCGAGGATCCACTGCCCGAAACGCTTTCGCACCGCAGCCAGATACTCGTTGTTTGGGACGCCCTGCCCATCGGTGAAGTAGTAGACCAGATGCGGATGCGAGGCGACAAAACCGTACCATACATCGAGCACATCGTCAATCTGATCGGCGAGCACGTCGCCCGCCATATGCAAATAGCGCTCATCGTCCGGTCCGAACAGCACTGCCTGTTTCAGCAGAGCCAGGTCCTGCATCGTCAGCGGAGCGCGGGCAACCTGGTCCGTTCCATACGTGTACCCTGGTATTGTCGTCGCCGTCATGGTCACACCTCCCTGTGTTCGCCTGATGGCACAAAATCGGGACACTCGAAATAGGTGACCGGTTCCGCCAGCGGCGCATCAACGAATGCGCAGTGGTGCGGTCCGCGCGGATCTTCGGGATGCGCATTGCGCCGGAAGAACTGACATCCCCAGCACATCTCGTACACGCGCACATAACCGCTCTGTTGCAGACGCGCCACAATCGCCTGCGTTGCGCGCAACAGTGCAGCCTGTTCAGCGCCAGGCAAATCGTTGATCACCGCCTCGATCTCGTCCAGCACGTTCTCCAGCCGACTCGCCTGCACCTCGCCAGCATCGGTCAACGAGAGCGTTACCACGCGCTGATCGTCAGGAAGCGGATCTCGCGTGATCAATCGCTTGCCCTCCAGTGCATCGGCAACCCCGCTCGCTGTTGCATACGTCACCCCCAGACGCTGCGCCAGACCGCCAATCGTGCGCACGCCAGGACGGACGTGCCGGAGAAAGAGCAACGCCTGGATCTGCGCGGGCGAGAGATGCGTCGTTTTCCCTCGTTCACGCAACAGATAGTCGATTGCCTGTGCAATACGGTAGAGCGCGATCGTGATCTGACCGCCAACCGTTGTGCGATGTTTTGGATCGAACGGCGACACTTATTTAGTACTCCTAAATAATTATACCGAAAGACGCCCATCTGTCAAGAAGGAGTCTTGCTCAACAATAGCCATCACGCATACCGCGCCATTAATGCTTCCTGCGGGCTGCGCACGGTGGCGATGTCGCTCAACTGAATCTTCTGCTGCGTGAGCGTCAGCGCTACATCCGATGAGATGCCGCTCAACGTCACACGGCAACCGAGCAACCGGAGCGCCTGCGCGGACTGGATCAGCGCCTGAGCGACGCCTGTATCCACAGTCGAGACGCCGGAAATGTCGATAATCACATGGTGCGCGCGTTGCTGGTGCGCCGCATCAAGCAGACGTGAGGTAAGCAGCGCTGAACGGCGGTTGTCGAGATTGCCGACGATTGGCGCGAACAGGACGCCGTCGGCGAGAATGATCGCCGGGATTTCGAGGGTGGCGACCAGATCGAGCAGGCGGCGCTGTTCCTCAAGCTGCGCCTGTTGTGTGGCGTTGGCGGCTTCCAGCGCACGCGCCTGCTCCTCTGCCTGCGTCTGCGCCATTTCTGCGCGTTTGCGCACCTCATCCGCCTGCCGTGCTGTGGTATCAAGCACCGCACGCGCCAGCAGCAGAACTCCGACAATGATAGCGTATACGATGGGATAGGAAATGTTGAGCATGAGCCCAGCCGCGATCACGCGACCGGCGTAGATCGCAGCAGTCAGGAAGGCGCTGAACACCACCCACGTCGGGCTGGTCAGCGCCAGCGCCAGCGCCGCTGGGATGAGCAACGATAGCGGGAAGCCGACGCCGTCGCTGAGCGGGAAGATGTCGGTGATAAACGCGGAAATGAACACTGCGGTAATAACCAGCGCCTCTGGCACGTATCGCCATCCGCGAAGATATGCCGCCAGCAGCACGGCGTCAGTAATGGCCGCCGCCCCGACGACCGCAGCGATGATCCAGCTCTGGTTGAGCAAGAGCACGCCAAATAACGCAGTACTCCCGCCAATCAGTATCCCCAGCGTCAGAATAACGGCCTTTCGCTGCGTGATTATCATGGATCGTCGCTCCTTATCTTCATAAGCCCTTGCTTATGCACAGGCAGCAGCCCCAGGCGGCGCACACGCAACAACGGGCGAGCGCCTCACCGCTGCACCAGCGGCAACACGACGCGCGCTCCTGCTGTCACTCGTAGCGGCGTCAGCGGATCACCCAGAAGCGCATAGGTGAAGATCGTCTCCTGGCAACACGCGCTGCTGGTAAACAATTCCCGGAAGCCAGCGCTGGTCAACGCACCAAGCGGCACGGCGCGCTCGACCCCCACATCTGGCGCTGGCGACCAGAGAGCGCGGAAGAATCCTTGTTGCAGTCTATCGTGCCCATACGATACGCCCAGCCCCGTCGGACCCCAGACCGCCACGGCGCCCCCCTTTTCGTGCAACAGCAGCGCCTCATCAAGTGTCATTCCCACGTATGAGGGCCATTGGAACGCGCTGCTCAGGCAGGTGAGCGCCAGCACGACTGGCAGTCGCTCGCCATTCGTCAGCGCCGCTACATCGTTACGATGGAGCAGCCAGTTTTCCGGCGCGCTCAACTCCGTCACCGCCCATTGCTGCTGGTGCGCATGCCCGAAGTAGGCGACCACTGCCGCACCATCGCTGAACTGCGCCAGCGTCGCTGTTCGCGCCGCTGCTGCGGTTGGAATCCGCCCGATGCCATTGCCAAAAAAGATCCGGCTGATCTGAACACCTGCTGGTTGAAGCGCAATGCTCGCCTCTGCCTGCGCAGCAAAATCGCCGCCAGAGTCGGCGTCATCCGC
>JANWXL010000421.1 GCA_025055265.1 Roseiflexus sp. | reverse complement strand
TTCGAGCGGACCGTTGCCGCCGCTGCTGCCGAGGGCGTGCCACTGGCTGCCGTCCCAGCGCGCGACGTAATCCGCCTCTGGTACGCCGCCAGCATTCAGAAATGTACCGCCGACGAAGACGTTATTTCCGCTTATTGCAATGGCGGTGACCGATCCGTTCAGTCCACTGCCAAGCGCGTGCCAGCGGGCTCCGTCCCAGCGCGCGATGTAGTCTGCTTCCGGCACGCCGCCAGCATCGGTAAAATAGCCTCCAATGTACACATTGTTCCCACTGACCGCAATTGCCAGCACTGAACTGCTGATCGCCGGGGCGGGCGCGTCGCCGAGGTTGCGCCACTGAGGATCTGCACTCTGCGGCGCAAACACCGGTCCCCGTTCGGGGTCGAGCGTCACCTGCCAGCCGTGCGTATCCAGCGCGCCGCTCACCGTCCCATCCAGACGCAGCGTTCCGTCCGGGTTGATCAGCGGCGCTGGCGATGCCCATTCAGCGTGGCCAGCGACCGGCGCTGACGCCAGTGCGGTTGTTCCGACTATGCCAGCCAGCAGACCCAGGATCGACAAAACGCAGAACAGGATGCGGGACGCCATTCCAGGCTCCTTCTAGCGACAACGACAGCGACGACGCTCTCATCCGCCTGGCTCGGGATCTCGCCTCGATCTGCCGCCTGGTGATCTCGCTGGAGCGATGGCGCGGTTCCTGTTTCGCTTGAAGGACGCAGCATACCACAGGCAACGACACACGACGCCAGTTGAGATTGCATCTCGTGGCGCCGTGACCCTTTCCTCAGAGGTAATCTCCTGTGCTGCGCATGGAAACCTGCCCGTCGGCGGGTGTGCAGCGTGTGAGGCTCGTCACTGTCGGGAAATGATACAGGAGTACTATATCATTTTGCGCTGGCGCTGTGGGTAGATGCCTGGAAACGCAGAGTTTTGAACTTTCAATCCGGCGCCCTTGCCGTCGGACCTGGAGTGTGGTAACGGTCACCTCTTATGCGATCCGCCAGACGGCGCCGTCCGCCATGCTCACTGCCACCAGATCAATCAGATCCGAACAGCGTAAGGGCGGGTCTCAGACCCGCCCTTACGTTGCCGCCGCGTTGTGCGACAGGGTTTAGTCCGTGCGATCAGGCGCGAGCAGTGCGTGTTCCTACTCCGCGCTCCAGCGGATCACTGCCGATGCCCAGGTGAGGCCCCCGCCGAACGCGGTGAGGAGCGCATAATCGCCTTTGCGCAGCCGCTGCTGCTCGACGGCTTCGACGAGCGCGATTGGGACGCTGGCGGCTGAGGTGTTGCCGTAGCGGTCGAGGTTGACGAACACGCGATCCATCGGCACTTCGAGGCGTTTGGCGGTCGCCTCGATGATGCGCAGGTTCGCCTGATGGGGAATGACCAGCGCAATGTCATCGGTGGAAAGCCCGGCAGCCTGAATGGCATCGAGCGAGGAGGCAGCCATTGCACGCACCGCGTGCTTGAAGATTTCGCGCCCGTTCATGTAAACGTACTGGCGTCCCTGTTCGAGCAGCTCCGGCGTGGCGGGGAGGCGCGTCCCGCCAGCATCGACCGCCATGAGGTCTTCCTGCTCGCCGTCGGCGCCGAGCACGCACGACAGGAGGCCAGCCGGTTCGTCGGAGGGCTGGAGCACCACGGCGCCCGCCCCATCGCCGAACAGCACGCACGTATTGCGGTCGTTCCAGTTAATGAAATGGGTGAAGATATCGCAGGCGACGAAGAGCACATTGCGCGCCGCGCCGCTGCGGACCATGCTGGTCGCTACCTGCAAGCCATAGACAAAGCCGCTGCATGCCGCCACCACATCGAAGGCAGCGGCGCGGCGCGCGCCGATCCCTGCCTGAACCGCGCAGGCTGTGGCAGGGAACGGACGATCCGGCGTGCAGGTTGCCAGGATGACGGTATCGATCTGAGCGGCGTCGAGACCGGCGCGCGCGAGGGCAGCGCGCCCTGCCGCGATCGACAGTGCTGAGGTGTGTTCGCCGGGACCTGCGATGCGTCGTTCACGAATACCGGTGCGGGTCTGGATCCACTCGTCCGACGTTTCGACCATTCGTTCAAGATCGGCATTGGTCAGCACACGCTCAGGAACCGCCATGCCCCAGCCCGTGATCGCAGCAAAGTTCGCCATACCCGCCTCGATAATACAAAAAGGGTTACTGACGCGCCAGACGGCTGGTCAATAACCCCTCACGACGCGCACGTGACGTGTTATTCCTCCCTGGCTTCGCTCTTCGGCTCGACGACCAGGCGGCCCCGGTAGTATCCGCACGATTTGCAGACGTAATGGGCGCGCATCAGCTCGCCGCAGCGCGTGCATGGCACGAGCGTCGGCATATCGATGCGCTGATTGCGGCGGCGGTTGCCGCGTCGGTGGCGAGAAACTTTAGTTTTTGGTACAGCGCCCATGACACTCTTACCCTTGTGATACCTGTTATTCTGGCTTCAGAAGCGCGCGCAGCGCGGCAAACCGTTCATCGCCGCCGGAACTGCCGCACGAACACTGCTCGACGTTCAGATCCGCGCCGCATTCCGGGCAGATTCCGCGGCAGTCGGGCTTGCAGAGCGGCTGCATTGGCAATTCGAGCAGCACATACTCACGCAGCATTTCACCGACGTCCGCCATATGCAACTCATCGAGGTAGAACGGATCCTCCTCGTCCGGTTGCGGCAGCGGCGTTCCGGTCGTCACATCGATCCGCGAATGGAACTCGTCGCGGAAGCGCACCTCGATATGCTGCACGGTTGGATTGAGGCAGCGGACGCACTCCATCTCCACGGTTCCGTGGGCATGCACATCGACCAGCACCCCGCTGGCGGTGCGGGTAAATCGCACTTCCCCAACTACGCCGCGCATCTCGAGTACATCGTCGAGGCGCAGGATCGGCTCAGTAAAGTCGTACCTGCGCGACGAGCCGACATACTCGCGCAACAGTTGGGCGACGTTGAACTTCAAATCGGTGATTGGCTTTGGCATGTGCATGATGGCGCCCTCTGCGCTCACAGAGGCTGCATTATAGGTCAGCGGCGACGCGCTGTCAAGGCGCATTATCTGCCAGGCGCCCGCGGTTCGCGCACCACGCCCAGTTCTTGCAGACCGTTCTGCACGCTGGTGATGACTTTCAGCAGGCGCTGTTCAAGTTCTTCGAGCACCTGACGGGCATACTCATCGGCGCCAGCGCGCACTGCGCGCGCCTCGCGCTCCGCCTGCTCCAGCAACCGCGCGCGTTCCGCCTCAATCGCCGCCAGCAATCCTTGTTCTTGCAGGACCTGCTGCACCCGTTCCTGTGCTTCGCTGATCAACCGTTCCTGCTCGCTGATGATCCGGCGCGCCTGCCGCAACTCTTCCGGGACTGCCACACGCATACGGTCAATGATGTCGAGCACGCGATCCTCGTCAATCAACAGCCGACCGCTGAACGGCACCCGTTTACCTTCGGCGATGACATCTTCCAGTTCATCGATCAACTGATCCAGTTCGATGGCTCATCACCTCCTGCCATAGACGCGCTTCAGCGCCTCCACTACCGGACCCGGCACCAGCCAGGAAACGTCGCCGCCAAGCGATGCAATTTCCCGCACGGTGCTCGAACTGAAGAAGGTGTACCGATGGCTCGCCATAAACAGCACAATATCGATGTCAGGCGCGAGCGTCTGATTGATCTGCGCCAGTTGAAACTCCGCCTCGAAGTCGCCGACGGCGCGCATCCCGCGCACAATGACCGACGCGCCAACACTGCGCACGTAGTCGACCGTCAGCGTCGAATACGTATCGACCTTAACACGCGGCAGATGCCGGGTCGACTCGCGCAGGAGCGCGACCCGTTCTTCGGTGCTGAAGAGCAACTGCTTATTCGGACGATCAAAGACGGCCATGATCACCGTATCGAAGATGCGCGATGCGCGTGCGGCGATGTCCAGATGTCCATTCGTGACCGGATCGAAGCTTCCTGGATAGACGGCAATCGTCACCCCTTCTCTCCTTCACTGGTGCAACGCGGATCCGCAGAACGCTGCGCCGTTCAATCAGCGATCAGTCGGCGGCGCTGCGAACTGATGCGTTTCGTTCGAATCAGGAGCGGCATCGTCCGGCGCCAGTTCGTAAATCGAAAAGCACGAGTCTCCCAGACGGCGGAATTTACGGCGGCGGAAACGCTGGTAACGATCACTGAGTTCGACGCGCGGCGAGTGACCAACGACCAGGATGCCAGCGTCAGTCAGCAGGTTCGCGTCGTCCACGGCGCAAATCGTCGCTTCAATTGCAGGATCAGCATACGGCGGGTCCATAATGATTATATCATACTTCTCACGGTGCCCGTGAATGCGCAAGAATCGCTCGACCGGCATGTGGAAGACGCGCGCCCGATCCGCCAGGCGGGTGTGTTCCAGGTTCTCGCGGATGATCCGACAGACGTGCGCTTTGTGTTCTACAAAATCAGCCCACGAGGCTCCGCGCGACAGGCACTCGATCCCCAGCGATCCTGTGCCGGCATACAGGTCAAGCACGCGCCCGCGAATCGGTCCATACCCTTCGATGACCGAAAAAAGCGCTTCCTTGACCCGATCCAGCATTGGGCGCGTGCCGAGTCCCTCCGGCGCTTTCAGGCGGTGACCTTTGGCTGTTCCAGTAATCACGCGCATAGTTCACGAACCATCACAGTTCTGCTGCAATCGCATCGAGCGTCGCCGCGAACGCCGCGATCGTCGCGTCGATTTCGTCCGGCGTATGGACTGCCGAGACAAAGCCGCTCCGACCACGCATGAGGTCGACTCCGTGGTTGATCATCCCCAGGCGCAGCAACTGCACCAGGCGTGGATCGCCGCCGCGCTTCAGTTCGTCCGGCGGCGCCGTCGGGTCGAGTTCGCCTGGCGGGAAGCGGACCGAACACCCGGCGATGATATGGAAGATCGAGCCGTCGCCATAGACAGCCCAGCCGCCAAGATCGCGTTTGCGCAGTTCAGCGTTCATCCCGCTGATGAGCCGTTCGCCCAGCGCAGCAGCGCGCGCCCCCGGCGCCTCTTCCGCCACGATCTCGAGCATCGCCACCCCTGCGGCTGCTGAGAGCGGCGCGGCGTTGAAGGTGCCAAAATGCCGGATTTTGTGCGCCTGGTTCCATTCCTCATCGCCGAACGCCAGATGCTTCAGGATATCGGCGCGCCCGCCGACCGCGCCGCCGGGCAACCCGCCCGCCAGAATCTTCGCCAGAGTTGTCAGGTCAGCGACGACCCCCTCGCGCTGCTGCGCACCGCCGGGCGCCACCCGAAAGCCGGTGACGATCTCATCGCAGATCAGCAGCACGCCATGTCGCCAGGTCAACCGCCGCAGATCACGAAGGAATCCAGGCGGCAATGGGACGGCGCCATACGATGCGCCGGTTGGTTCAAGAATCACTGCCGCTACATCGGTGCGGCTGTGCAGAACATGCTCAACATAATCGAGATCTGTCGGCGCAACGATCGCTGAGCCAAGCACGCCGTCGTACAGCCCGGCAGGGGCGCTGGCGTCGTTTGTATCGTGCGCCAGCATATCGTGCCAGCCGTGGTAGTGCCCGGCGAAGCGGACGACGACCGGTTTGCCGGTGAACGCGCGCGCCAGGCGCAGCGCCATCATCGTCGCTTCGGTGCCGGAGGCGGTGAAACGCAGCAGTTCAATGCCAGGAACCAGGCGCTTCACCAGGTGCGCCCATCGCAGGCTGAGTTCGTGCTCGGCGCCGTAGTGCGTGCCGCGCTCCATCTGACGCTGCACTGCTGCGACGATCGCCGGATGCCCGTGACCGATCAGCAGTGCGCCGTGCCCCATCCAGTAATCGATCAGTTGGTTGCCGTCGGCATCCCATTTGTGCGCTCCTGCGCAGTGTTCGACGTACAACGGAAATGGCGCAACGTAGCGCCCATCGTGGGTGACGCCGCTGGGAAACAGCGCCTGCGCCTGGCGGAACAACGCCTGTGATCGCGGATGTTTCTGGATATATGTCTCAATAATTGACATCAGATGCCATACTCCAGCCGGATAATGAGCGCTTCGGGCAACTGCGCATTGCGCATCTGTTGCTGCGTCAGCCAAATGTCGTAAGGAACGCGATGGAACGTAATCGTATCGGTGGTTGTGTCGAAAATCGCAAACGCAGCGCGCGGATCCTGATTCCGCGGCTGACCGACGCTGCCCGGATTGATAATGTACCGGAACCCGCTTTCCAATGTCAGTCTTGCGCCGTCGTCCGGCGACGAAGGTCCCTCACAGCGTCCGTCCGGCGTCAGGCGGAAGACCAGCGGGACGTGCGAATGACCGATCAGGCAGACCTGCTGCTCAAAGCGGCGAAAGTTGTCAAGCGCCTGATAGCGCGTCAGCAGATATTCCCACACCGGTTCGCGCGGGCTGCCGTGTGCTGCCAGAAAGCGCTCGTTGATCGGCTGGATGGGTTCGAGTTCTTCCAGCAACATGCGATGATCGTACGTCAATTGCTCGCCGTTCCAGACATTGGCAGCGCGCGCGTCTGGATTAAAGTCGCTCAGATCCAGCAATCCGAGACAGGCAAGGTCGTGATTGCCTGCGAGCATAATGCTTGCTTTGGTGCGAATCGTCGCCACGCACTCATTCGGGCGCGGACCATAGCCGATGGTATCTCCCAGATTCCAGACGGTATCATAAGGTCGGGCAGCGGACAGCACGGTTTCAAGCGCCACAATGTTCGAGTGAATATCCGAAAGAATCAGGATGCGCATAAGTCCTGGTCTATCCTCACAACCACATGGGCGGGCTGCAGCATATATATCGGATATGATACCACGTCGGACGCTCTGGTGCAGCCCTGGGTCGCAGCAAGCCGCAATCTGGCTGTAAGGTTCCGGTAATGCCAGGACTTTGCATCAACTCCTGCCCGCTCCTATAATACGCCTGAATGTCGTAGCGCTCAGCGTTCAAGGAGACCCGGCGCGCTATGAGCGAGCCAACGCCAACCGGTCCGGGGTATTGCCCGTATCTTGGTCTGAAACAGAATCGCGCCATTCGGTTTTCGTCGCCCACGCCAGAGCATCGCTGTTATGTCAGCGGCGAGCCGGTCGAAATCCCGGTCGACCAGAGCGCGTTCTGCCTCTCTCGCAATCATGTTCAATGCCCATTATACATGGGTTTAACACTCCCCTCAATCCCTGCAACAGTCAGCTCACCGGGCGCTGCAACCGCAGCGCCTGGCGGATTGCGCGGCTGGCTGCGCACGCTGTCGCCGCGCGACCGCGCGATCTATGCGCTGATGCTGGGGATGCTGGCGATCATTATACTGGTGTATGCAATTGCGGGATGGCAGGCGCTCACCGGCGGTGCGCCGGTCACAGGCGCACCCTCGCCAACGACGGTTGCTGCGCCAGAGACAGCAACCCCATCGCCCGAACCCACCCCTTCGGCGACCGCGACGCCGCTTCCGCCTACTCCTACGGCGCTGCCGACCAGCACGCCATCGCCGCAGCCAACCCCGTCGCCGACGCCGGAACCAGTAATCATCGTGCCAACGGCAATACCAACACAACCAACCGATACCGCAACCGTTGCGCCTTCGCCAACCGCCGGTGCGGTAGCAACGCCCTCCCCGACCGGTCAACCGGTCCAGCCGTCACCGACTCCTGTTGCAACGGCAACGCCCTCCCCGACCGGTCAACCAGTCCAGCCGTCACCGACATTCACAGCGACCGCAGCGCCAGTCGCGCCCCCAACCACGCCTCCCCAGCCGCCGACCGCAGCGCCCCCGGCGACAGCGCGACCGCCAGCGCCGACGACGGCGCCCGCAGTTCAGCAGCAGCGGCTCTGGCTCTACTTTGGTGATGCCACTGGCACGCTCTTTGTGCCGGTCCAGCGGCTCGTTCCGGTTGAGGACCGCAAAGTGGCGACGGCTGCCATCAACGCCCTCATCGAAGGTCCGCGCAACGGTCTTGAACGTCTGATCGATCCGCAGGCGCGCCTGCTGAGTATTACTATCAATAACGGTCTGGCCACGGTCAACTTTGATCGACCGCCGCACCTGGACGGCGATCCGCGCGGGTTGCAATCGATCGTTCTGACGCTGACTCATTTCGAGACGATCAATCGGGTGCAGTTTCAGGTCAACGGCAAAAACATCGGCATTAACGGGAGCGGTCCAATCGGGCGACCGGTCGTCAATCCATTGAACCCGGATAATCTGCCGGTTGATTATGCCGTCACCGAGTTTCTGCCGACGTACTACCTGGCGAACGATGGATATCACACCATCCGTATTATTCGCATGGTTCCGAAGACGCGCCAGGTGGCGGAAGGAACCGTGCGCGCGCTCATCGAGGGACCAGGAATCTACGAGTATGCCGTGCAGCGCACTATTCCGCCCGGAACCGAACTCCGCGCTATCAGCATCAACCAGGGAGTGGTGCGGGTCGATTTCAACGCCCGATTTGCCGAAGCGTCGGATCGAAACGCGGCGGTGCGCACCCTGGTTGAGTCACTGACCACGCTGCCGCGTGTGACCGGGGTGCAGATTTTTATCGAAGGACGCTCGCTTGCAGAGTGGTGGGGCGAACCATACGGCCGGGTCTACCCGAAGCCGCTGATCAATCCGGAAGGATGATGATCTACCACCAGCGCCACTGAACGTACTGGTGTTCCTGTGGCGGAACGATACGGCATTGGGCGCATACGCGGAATGGAATGCCTGTTTCACGCTCAAGGTGAAGATTGTCGCGTCCGCCGCAGTAGCGACACACGCTCAGATTTTCGATGTCGTCGGCGCGCCAGAGTTGGGGGATGAGCGTCAATTCCAGCGGATGAACGCTGTCGATTGCTGCAATCTTGACGCATACCGCCGCTGGAAAGACCGCTTCGACGCGCGCGAACAGATGGTAGCGGTACGAATACACCTCGTCGCCAACCTGAATGGCGCCTATTCGCGGATGGGTCCGAATTTTCATAGCTTCCTCAGCAGCGCAGCCAGCCCGCGCAGTTCCTCTTCATTGAGACGAAACGTCTCATGATCACTAAACATGAGCGTATCGAGTGCGTCGGCGATGCGCTCCTCAGCGCCTGCCTCGAAGCGCGCCAGACCGAGTTCCACGGCATAGAAGCGGTCGAACGCCCAGGCCGCCAGCGCCTCATCGGTCATGGCCCCGGACAGGCGCTCGTCGATCTGATCAGCCACCATAGTGCACGTAATCACCGTCATTGATTTCGATGTTGAGCCGTTGCGATGCAGCGGCTCTGCGTGATTATGACTCGCGCAGCGCCTGATCGCACACTGCGAAAAAACCGCACCCACAACACCGTGCAGGATCATCGTGACTCCGATCGCACTCGTTGTCAAGCGCCGCGCGCATTTCTTCAATCAGCGCCAGCGTCTCTTCGCGCACCTGCGCCGTGTACGACAGTCGAAACGTCCGATCCGCATAGCGCAGCAAACCGTATGGCGGAGCGATGCCGGTGGTTTCCTCAATCAACAGGCAATACGCCGCCAGTTGCATCAGGTCGGACTCATACGGGCGCATTGCGTTTCGTGCTGGCTTGACCTCCACTGGAATGAGTCGTCCGCGCTTCTCAATCAGATAATCAGGTTTCCCGACCAGTCCAAGCCGACGCGCCACGAGCGGTCGTTCCGGCGATCGGGCGTCGGTGTCGCGGTATACGACGGGCGCCCACGGAAGCCCGGTGGCGGCGCGGAGGCGCAGAGCGCCGATCAGCGCGACCAGTGCGAGCAAGAGGAGCGCCAGCCCGATAGTGATTGCCATAGATCAGCCTGCCGCTCCGCTGGCCAGCAGCGCCAGCGCGAGTGCGCCAAGGATTGCAGCGATGATCAACAACAGGCGACTCAGCGCGATTGATCGGGCGTGGCGGCGATGCAGCGCTGTTCCATACTCGCGCCGTTCACGTCCTTCCGGTTCGAGCCCGGCGACCCGACGCAGCCACCAGGCGCGCGCACAGTACACATATTCGCCAATTTCACTGGCGCGTATCGTTGGTAATCGCCGACCAGACATCGCTCGAAGGGACTATCCGCCGCCCAGCACCGGGTTGCCGCCGATCCAGTTGGCGACATCGGAGACGGTAATCACCACCATCAGTCCCATCAGCATCATGAACCCGATAGCATGCACCATTGCTTCACGCTCAGGCGGGATCTTCTTGCCGCCACGCACGATCTCGATCAGCGCAAAGAGGATGTGGCTGCCATCGAGCGCTGGAATGGGCAGCAGGTTGATCAAAAACAGATTGAGACTGATGAGCGCCGTCCACTGCCAGAAGCCGATCCATCCATCGCGCTGAATGACCTCGCCGGTGCCGCGGGCAATGCCGACGACGCCAGCGACGCCGCCCGGCGGCGCTTCATTTATTCCCAGCAGGCTGCCGAGCATCTGACCAATGCCAGCAACAAACCGCCCTAGAATATCGAAGGTGTAGGTAAAACCTGTGCTTAGCGCTGTGAACGGCGTTGCTGGCACAATCTTGATATTTGGCGCATACGCGAAGCCAAAGCCGTTCTGATACACAATGCCATCGCGCTCCCAGGGACCGGGGGTGATCATCAGCACAACGCGCGCTCCCTCGCGCTCAACAACCGCCTCGATCGCGCGTCCGCGGTTTTCGGCTGCGATCTGGCGAATGACGCTCAGATTGGTATCCAGCGAGCGCCCGTTGAGCGCAATCAGCAGATCGCCGCTGCGCAATCCGGCACGCTCGGCGGGGGTGTCCGGATAGACGATATCAATACGTGCGCCTTCGGATACCGCCGGAACGCCGCGCGTCATATAAATGCCACTGAAGATCAGGAATGCCAGGAGCAGATTCATCAGCGGGCCAGCAAACAGCACGACGATTTTCTTCCACGGCGATGCCACAGAAAGACTGCCGACGCCATAGATCTGATCGCCTTCGCCGCCAAAGCGCACGAATCCGCCGATAGGAAGCCAGTTGAGCGTGTATTTGACGCCGTTGCGCTCAAAGAGCACCATCGCACGCGGCGGATATCCCAGACCAAACTCTTCGACTTTGATGCCGAACCATACCGCCGTCAGAAAATGCCCCAGCTCATGGACCAGCACCAGCAGCCCGAGCATGAGCAGAAATGCAGCAATAGTGATCAGGCCGTCGGGCAAGCTCTCGAACACTGCGCTTCTCCTCCAATATAGAGCGGCTGCCGCAACACCATTGAACGCGCGCCGCGTACAGGGTAGTGTACCGTATTGCAGAAGCGTCTGTCAACCGCCTCTGAACGTTGAACATGTGTTGCTATTCGCCCACCCGCCCGGCGCCTGAAGTTGCAGGCTACGGTTGCGAAGCCCGCCTGCGCAGGTGATACCGAACGTACTTTTCATGAGAGTGCACAGTTCTCGAATAAGCTCCTGGCTCCTGATTCTCAGTTCTCAGTTCTTGGTTCTTGGTTCTTAGTTCTTATCTAGCATTTTACGAACAAGTGTGCTATACTGTGAAAAATCCATTGACTGCATAACAGGCAGAAGCCGCAGCAGTTTGCATTCCGCTTCGCACCGCGTTATACTCATCACACTGGCGTGCTCTGCAAACGCGGCGTTCAGCGCCGAAGGCGAACCATGGCAACCCTACGGGCACAATCTCATTCCGGCAACAACGACGCCCCTGGTTCGGCGTCGCAGTCGGGCGCTGTCCGCGAGGTGCGTAACTATCGCCTCGACCAGCGCATCGGGCAGGATGAACTGGCCGTCATGTATCGCGCCACTCATCTGACGCTTGATCGCCCGGTCCTGGTGTCGGTGTTGCGCCGCACCGACTGGGTTTCGTCGAGTCGCTTTCAGTTGGCCGCCAGGCTCGCCGCTCATCTGACCCATCCCAATTTGTTGCCAGTCATTGATGCTGGCCACGACGATCGTATCGGGCACTATCTGGTGACGCCCTACCTTGACACGCGCTCGCTTCAGGATGTACTCGCAGGCGGCGCACTCGATCCGGTGCAGGCGTTGCGCATCGCCACGCAACTGGCGAGCGTACTCGATTATCTCCACGATCAGAACGTGGTCCATCGCGACGTGCGTCCAGCGAACATTCTGGTGACTCCCCAGGGAACGGCGTATCTGACCAACCTGAGCCTGGCGGCGTCGCCGGATACGCCCGATCTGTCGAGCATCGACGATACCGACTACCGCACGCCGTACACGGCGCCGGAACAGACGCTACGCACCGGGCAGCCAACGCCCGCCAGCGACCTGTATAGTTTTGGTGCGGTGATCTACCATATGCTCAGCGGCGATCCGCCTCCGCCAACTGGCGCGCCGCCATCGCTGGCGCTGCGCGACGAGGCGCTGGCTGCCGCTGATCGGGTTATTCAGCGCTTGATGGCGGAGCAACCGTCGCAGCGATACAGCAGCGCGGGGCAGGCGATCACGGCGTTGCGGCAGGCGCTGCGCCCACAGATTGATGCGGCGACGGTCGATATGGAGGAGTCGCGCTGGGAGCCGATTGCCGAATGGCTCGAAAACCCGCTCGAAACCGTGCTTGGCGGCATGATCGACGCTGATTTCATCGCGCGCAGCCGCACTCGCGCTGATACGCTCCATCGGGTCGATGCCGTGCGCCGTCTCCTCGACCGCTGGAGCCGCCAGAACTGGACCCATCGCCCGCAATTGGGTCGCCTGATCGAACCGGAGCAGATTGTCAGTTACAACCTCTACTTTTACGAGTTGCGCGTGGCATACGAAACCCGCACTGCGCCGCAGACGCGCCTCAGCGTGCATCGTGGCGGCGCGCTGGCGCCAGCACGCGAGGCCGGGTTGTGGGATGCGCCGGTTCCCGATGTTCCGCCGTTCGAGACGTGTGATTCTGAAACTATCGTCATTCCCGGCTCACAGCGTGTGGTCGGCTGCCCGGAGTGCGATGGCGCCGGTCGCATCGTCTGCCGTACATGCAGTGGATCCGGGACGGTCACGCGGACGCGCAAGGTCAAAGAACCTGGCGGAGGCGCGCGTACCGAACAGTTTGCCGAAGAATGTCCAACGTGCCGCGGCTATGGGCGCGAAGGGTGTGAACGCTGTGAAGGTACAGGGCAGTTGCTGGAAGAGAAGGTGTTCAACTGGTCGCGCCATGCGCGCGCTTATTTCAACGAAGATGACCTCAGCGGCCTGCACAAGCCGACGCTTCAGGCGAAGGCGTTGAAGGTGTTCGATGGGCCAATCTCTTTGCGTGAAGGGCACTGGTATCAGGTTGCGCCGCTGAAGGAGATGATCGAAGAGGCGCAGCGCAATTGCAGTAGCGACTCCCGGATCATCGCCGCCGAACTGACCATCCGCGGCGTTCCGGTCACCGAGGTTGACTACCGTTTTCGTGACCAGCCGCGCACCCTGGCGTTCATCGGCTTCGACAATACGCTCAAGGGCGATAGCACCCTCTACGATGTCGAACGCCTCACGTTGTATGCAATCATTCTGGTTATGGCGATTATTCTGGTAGTGATCCTCATACTACGCTGAACGTCGAAGTGAGGCGCGAGGCAAGAGGTGAGAGGCAAGGGGCAAGCGGCGCGAGGCGCAAGGCAAGGGGCAAGCGGCGCGAGGCAAGCGGCGCATTCGCTCATTCGTTCCCATTCGTTTATTCGTTTCCCTATTCGCTGACTGCAGGAAGGCGCGAGGCGCGAGGCAAGAGACGAGAGGCGAGAGAGTAGCAGGTGGGAAGAGCGAAGGTGCAAAGGTTGAAGGTGGTCATTGGAACATTAAGTGTTGAATGTGGGAAGGTTGAACGTCGAATGTAGGAAGGCGACAGGTTAAGGCAAGTGACCTAGCCCTCACCCCTGACCTCTGGTTCTTGGTTCTCGTAACCCCTAACCCCTAACCCCTAACCCCTGCCGTGCCTGTAACATTTTTCACACACGCTGCGTCTAATACGACGGAACAACGATGATCAACTACGTCATGCCTTGAAAGGAGGGACAACGATGTTCCGTCAAAATGTCGGTCCGATTGATCGTGGCATCCGGGCGATCCTCGGCATCGTGCTACTCATTGCCACGTTTGTGCTGCTCAGTGGCTTCTGGCAGGCGCTTGCCGCCCTTGTAGCAGTGATTCTGCTGATCACTGCCATTTTTGGCGTCTGCCCGCTCTACTCGGCGCTTGGCATCGACACCACGCCGACCAAACCGGCAGCGAAGCACTGAGCTCGCGCATTACCGGAGCGGACTGACCGCCCGGTCATACTAGCGGGAGAGGGCCTCGTCAGAATGACGGGGCCTTCTGTTTGTCTCTGGTTCACTGCCGGTCGCGCAGACGCATCAGCGCCCAAAGATCACAGCAACATCGAGCGTCACGATCGGTAGCGTCGCAGAGGTGATCCGATCACCGGGGACAAACGTCAGGCGCCGCGTGTACTGGTCGTTCTGCGGATCGAGGTGCTGTTCGACGGTCTCCTGGGCAACATCGATCAACCAGGCTTCCGGTATCCCGGCAGCGGCATAGCGGGGCAGCTTTTCGCGCCGGTCATACTCGCGTGATGTGTCGGCGACTTCGATCACAAAGAAGACATCCTGGGGTGCAGGGTGTTGCTGCGCATAGTAGTCTGGGCGTGGACGAAGCGCCGCGAGGTCAGGTTGAGGTTCATTGAATGTATCGAGCCTGATAGGGTCCTGCACACTGATCAGGGCGTGGTCAGCGACAGTCTTCGTGAGGAGCGCGTTCAGACGTTTGACAACGGCTGCGTGGAGCGGACCCACTGGACTCATGATGCGCACCTCGCCGTCGATCAACTCGACCCGATCATCCTCTGCCAGGATGCCCGTCTCGCGCATGCGTTGATACTCATCAACGCTGAACGGTCTACGTATAATCTCGACGGTCATCGCACACATCTTGTGGTACTTCATACGACTCGTTTGTCTGGACATTCTACTGTAGTGTACCACGAGACGGGCGCAAGGCAAAAGCCGCATCGATGGCTGTGACGTCGCAGACTTAAGTACGTATCTCCTGTCAATTCATGACCGTACCCGCTGTGAAGCTCCGTTGACGAAGTGACAGTCGTCCATTAACATAGATTACGACGTCGTACATGGCAATAGGACGAAATGTCTACAGTTGCGCACATAGGATCGTATCGCCTGTTCTTCTATTCAGGCGACCGCTCCGAGCTGCCGCATATCCATGTTGAGCGTGGAAGTGAAATCGCCAAGTTCTGGTTGAGTCTGGCGCGGCTTCGATCAAGTGGAAGATTTCGTCCTCAAGAGATACGCCGTATTCAGCGCCTTATTGAACAGCACGAACAGGAACTCCTGGAGGCACGGCATGAATACTTTGGTCATTGAGCGCCGCGCTCAGGCTCAAACTGTGAACGTGACCGAGGAAGAACTTGTTG
>JANWXL010000407.1 GCA_025055265.1 Roseiflexus sp. | reverse complement strand
TTTGCGAATGATCGCCCGCCGCCGCGCCATGCGGGTGACGCCAATCGCCAGGGTGACGGTAACAGCAGCGGGAAGCCCTTCGGGAATAGCGCTGACGGCAAGCGCAATCGCCGCCATCAGGGTGTCGAGGAGCGGTTGATTCCGGAATGCGCCGATCAAAAAGGTGACTGCTGCCAGCCCCAGAATGACGAAGAGGAGCAGTCGGCTGAATTGCGCAATCTTGCGTGTCAGCGGCGTCTGGAGATCATGCGCGGTTGCTATCAGTTGCGAAATGCGCCCCACCTCGGTGCGGTCGCCAGTCGCCACGACAATGCCCGCGCCCTGCCCGTAGGTGACGAGCGTCGAGGCATATGCCATTGTGACACGATCCGCCAGCGTGGTATCAGGGTCGAGTGCGGCCTGTGCCTGCTTTGTAACCGGCACCGATTCGCCGGTGAGCGCGGCTTCGGCGATCTGCAGATCGCGGGTGCGAATGAGGCGCATGTCGGCGGGAACTTTATCGCCGCTCTGTAACAACACCAGGTCACCGGGAACGAGTGATGCCGCCGGGATGCGGAAGGTTTTCCTATCACGCACCACAGTGGCTTCCATCGTCATAGTGCGCGTCAGCGCTTCGATCGCTTTCTCCGCGCGGCTTTCCTGGATGTAGCCAAGGATGACGTTCACCAGCACTACGCCAAAAATGATCGCAGCATCGACGATATCCTTGAGCACGAAGGTAACGACGCTGGCGATCAGCAGGATGTAGAGGAGCGGGTTGTGGAACTGGAGGAGGAAGCGGACCAGCGGACTTTTGCCGCGTTTTGCGGTGATCTCGTTCGGACCGTAGCGTTTCAGGCGTTGTTCCGCCTCGGCGGTCGTCAGTCCGAAACGCTCGTCGCTCCCAAGACGTGCAATAACATCAGCTGGCGGCAGGGCATGCCATACGTTGTCGGTGCGTTGTACCACAGTTTCTGTTTTCATCATCTCTCCCTTTCGTCATATGCTCAAACCCCCTTTATATGGATTTGATCGCGTCTCAATCAGATTACCCTCCCAGAATTTCTGCCAGCCGCTGCACCTGTTCAGCCGATGTCAGCGCCAGAACTTCGTCGCCGGTCTGCAACGCAGTGTCGCCGTGGGGCAGAATCAGACGACCGCGCCGAATGATGGCTACAATCGCGCACTCTTTCGGCAGATTAAGTTCGGTGATGGTGCGCCCTACTGCCGACGAACCGGCAGCAATTTTCTCCTCCACCAGCGAATAGCGTCCGCGGCGCAACTTGAGCAGCGTCATCATATCGCCGAGCGACATCTCTTCCAGAATGAGGTGCGCCATCAGATCCGCCTGACTCAGTGCAACATCGACCCCCATTTCGGCGGTGAACATCCAGGCGTTCTTCGGATTGTTCACCCTCGCAATCGTGCGCGGTACGTTGAACTCAAAGCGCGCCAGGCTGGTCGCTACCAGGTTGATCTCATCATCGCCGGTGACGGCGGCCACAACGTCGGCCTGGCGCACGCCGCATGCCTCCAGCACGGCGGGATCGCTGCCGCTTCCCGCAACGATCGTCTCTGGCGGCAGAGTTTGCGCCAGATGGTCGCGGGTGGAAGCGCGCGACTCGATGACGCGCACCTGATGTCCGCTGGCAAGCAGCAGACCCGCCAGATGTTCACCGACCTTCCCGCCTCCAATGATGAGTGCAAACATAGGTTCAGACTCCCAACAACAACTTCAGGCGTTCGGTCGAGGTCGCCAGCACGGCAATGTGCAGCAGATCGCCCGCCTGCAACCGCGTTTCCTGAGTCGGTAGAAAACAGCGTCCGCCGCGGCTGATTGCCACCGGGTGAATTTCTCCCGGCACAGTGAGGCTGGCAAGCGAACGTCCTGCCAGCGCTGGCGGCGCTTCGACATCGACCAGATCGACCGACGATCCCAGGCTGACAATCGGCTCGAACCAGGAGTAACTGAGGAGTTCGGCGATGCGGTGAACCCCCCATTCAGTCGTTGAAATGGTCAGGATGCCCAGGCGACGATAAATCTCGGCTTTGCGCGGATCGTAGAGGCGTGCGACAACGCGCGGCACGCGGAAGAACTGCCGCGCCACGCGTGCTGTCACGACATTGGTTTCATCGCTGGAGGTGACTGCCGCCAGGGCATCGGCGTGAGCGACGTCAGCGCGCAGCAGCACATCGCGGTCGAAACCGTGACCTGTGATCGTTCGACCGCCGAATCGTTCGCCTAACGCTGCAAAGGCCATCGGATCACGGTCGATCACGGTCACCTCGTGCTGACTGCGGATGAGTCTCAACGCCAGCCCGGCGCCCATTCGCCCGCATCCCACGATGATCACGCGCATGATGCACCTCCTAAGTGACGGTCACGTCCCTCTGCTCACTCCCAGCACTGGTCGCGCTGGGGACGCTGGCGGCGCATTGCTCTGCTGCGCATGCGACGTGACCGTCACCTGGTCACGTCCCTCTGCTCACTCCCAGCACTGGTCGCGCTGGGGACGCTGGCGGCGCATTGCTCTGCTGCGCATGCCGCGTGACCGTCACTTGCTCAGGTCACCTTCGCCAGGCGATCACCAGTTTGCGCAGTTCATCCACCAGCAGCAGCGCCGGCGCCCAGAGCGCGAGAAAGATCCAGTTGGCTGGATTGAACGCCGCCGTACCGATCACGTCCTGTAACA
>JANWXL010000061.1 GCA_025055265.1 Roseiflexus sp. | reverse complement strand
TTGAGTTACAAGCCAAACTCTTTCGCGGCTTCGCCGACCCATCCCGTCTTGCCATCCTGGAAGCATTGCGAGACGGGGCGCTCACCGTCAGCGAAATCGTCCAGATTACTGGCCTGACCCAATCTAATGTCTCGAATCATCTCGGCTGTCTGCGCGATTGTGGGCTTGTGACGGCCACACCGCAGGGGCGGTTCGTCTATTATGAATTGAGCGATAAGCGTGTTGGACAGTTGCTCCGCCTTGCCGATGAACTGCTCGCCGATGTTGCAAAAGGCGTTTACGAATGTACGCGCTACAACGCAACGGAGTCCAGACATGGCTAAAACGCAACTCCTCGAAGTTCCCGTCAAAGGCATGGACTGCGCCGAATGCACGTTGCACGTCCAGCAGGCCATCGCCAGGTTACCCGGCGTTGAGTCGGTCAACGTTCTCCTCGCCGCCGAAAAGGCCGTTATCCGGCTGGACCCCGCTCGCGTGGATTTGCCGGCTATTCGGAAAGCCGTAGAGAACGCGGGCTATTCGGTCCCTGATGTGGCCACGCCGTTGGCTGCTTCTATGGACAGCTTCAGTCGCCGGATGACGGTATTGCTTGCTGTTGTGTTCGGCATTGTTCTGAGCATTGTGGTCGCGGGGGAATGGCTTGGTCTGTTTGACCGCCTGAACGAACTCATCCCCTTGCCCGTCGGTATCGCCATCGTCATCGCAGGCGGCTTTCCGGTCTTTCGCAACGTCGCGCGGGCCGCCTTAAGGCGGCAAATCACTGCTCATACGCTGATGACGGTTGGCGCGATCGCCGCCCTTCTCGTCGGCGAATGGGTAGCAGCGGCTATCGTGGTGGTATTTATGCGTGTTGGCGATTACGTTGAACGCTTCACCACCGAAAGCGCCCGCCGCGCCGTGAAAGAACTGATCGCGATGACGCCACAAACCGCACGCGTGGAACGAGACGGCGCAGAAGTGGAAGTGCCGGTTGCAGAAGTGAGCGTCGGCGAAACCGTCATCGTTCGTCCCGGCGAGAAGATTCCGGTGGATGGCGAAGTGATTGCTGGATATGCCACGATTGATCAGGCAGCCATCACCGGCGAGTCCCTGCCCGTTGAAGTCGCAACTGGCTCGCATGTTTTCGCCGCCACCATTGCCAGGCTGGGCAGTCTGCGCGTAAAAACGCTTCGCGTTGGCGCGGACACAACGTTTGGATGCGTGATCAAAATGGTGGAAGAAGCCGAAGCCCATCGCGGCGACGTCCAACGCCTCGCCGACAGGTTCAGCGCCTACTACTTGCCGATTGTCGCCGGGATTGCAGTATTCACGTTTCTCATCAGCGGCAACGCCCTCGCGACAGCCGCTGTCCTGGTCGTGGCGTGTTCCTGTTCCTTCGCTTTAGCCACGCCCGTTGCCATGCTGGCGTCTATAGGCGCAAGTGCAAAGCGTGGCTTGCTGATCAAAGGCGGCAAGTACCTTGAAGCGTTAGCGCGCGCGGATGTCGTGCTGGTAGATAAAACCGGCACGCTCACGCTCGGTCAACCGCAAATCACCGATGTCGTTTCGCTCGACGGCATGACCTCGTCTGAAATTTTGGTCCTTGCCGCTTCCGCCGAACGCTACTCGGAACACCCGCTAGCCGAAGCCGTGCGCGCCATGGCCCGCGCTCAAAACCTGGCGCTCCTGGAGCCGGAGCACTTTGAAGCTGTTCCCGGCATGGGCGTTCAGGCGAGGGTGAACGGACACCTTGTCACTGTTGGCAACCGCCGTCTGACCCCGACGATAGAATCCCTGCCGATTGCTCAACAACTGGAAGCGGAGGGCAAAACGCTCCTGTTTGTCGCCCTGGATGAAAAACCTGCCGCTATCCTCGCCGCTGCCGATACGCTGCGTCCGGAAGCGCCTGCCGCCCTTGCCAGACTGCGCGCTCTGGGCGTCAAACACGTGGAGCTGCTCACGGGTGACAATGAGCGTACCGCTGCCGCGCTGGCTGAAAAACTCGGCGTTCAGTATCGCGCCAATCTCCTGCCCGAACACAAGATTGAAATTGTCAAGGACTATCAGGCTAAAGGACATACAGTTGTCATGATAGGAGATGGCGTGAACGACGCGCCAGCGCTGGCGCAGGCGAATGTCGGCGTCGCTATGGGCGCAGCAGGCGCCGACATCGCCATTGAAGCCGCCCACATTGCCCTGATGCGTGAAGACTGGACGCTGATCCCCGAAGTGTTACGAATTGCCCGCCATACAATGGGCGTCGTCAAGATGAATATCGCTTTTACCGCGGTCTACAACCTGGTCGGTCTGACGCTGGCTGCCACAGGCATCTTGCCGCCCACTCTGGCTGCTGCCGCTCAATCGCTGCCGGACCTGGGCATACTTGCCAATTCGGCACGGCTCCTGCGACAAAAGTAAAAGCAGCACCCCAGGTCCCGCCGTTGTCCAGCGGCGACGGGCCAGTCAGTGCTGCATCAAAGAAATGGCGCGTGCAGGCATGGCTCCAGCCGATGCCCGCGTGCGCCGCCTGAAAAGGGCTGGCGAGCGGTGCGCTCTCCAGCCTCCCGATTCTCCTCAGAAAGTCGCAGCCTTTAGAACTCCTCGTCCGGCATCGACGGCGTGCGCGCGCCATTCTTCTTCGGCTCCGGCGCCTCAGTGATCAGCGCGTCGGTCGTCAGGACGATGCCTGCGACGCTGACGGCGTTCTCCAGCGCGCTGCGCACCACCTTCGCCGGGTCGATGATGCCCGCCTGCATCAGATCGACATACTGGCCAGTCATCACATCGAACCCGTAGTGCGGGTTATTGTGCTCGCGCTGCAAGGTTCGCACCTGATTCACGACCACCGAGCCATCCTCGCCAGCGTTGATCGCCAGCTGGCGCAGCGGCTCTTCCAGTGCGCGGCGCAGGAGGTTCAGCGCCATGCGCTCTTCCTCGAACTGCGTCTGCACGTTATCAAGCGCCGAAATGGCATTCAGCAGCGCAATGCCGCCGCCGGGCACAATCCCCTCTTCAACTGCAGCGCGGGTCGCGTTCAGCGCGTCCTCAACGCGCGCCTTACGCTCCTTCAGCGCCGGTTCGGTCGGCGCACCGACCTTGATCACCGCCACGCCACCCGACAGCTTGGCGACGCGCTCCTGCAGCTTCTCGCGGTCGTAGTCCGATGTGGTAGTTTCGATCTGCTGCTTCAGTTGCTTGATGCGCGCCTGGATCGCCTGCTTGTCGCCAAACCCTTCGACGATCACGGTGTTATCCTTGTCCGATTTCACCCGACGGGCGCGCCCAAGGTCCTGCACTTTGGCGCTGTCAAGCTTGCGACCAACCTCCTCGCTGATGACGGTACCGCCGGTCAGGATGGCGATGTCCTGCAGCATCGCCTTGCGGCGATCGCCAAAGCCAGGGGCTTTCACCGCCAGCGGGTTGAGCGTGCCGCGCATCTTGTTGACCACCAGCGTCGCCAGCGCCTCGCCATCGACATCCTCGGCAATGATCACCAGGTCCTTCTTGCCGGTCGCCAGCACCGCCTCAAGGACGGGCAACAGATCGTTGACGGCGCTGATCTTCTTGTCGGTGATCAGGATGTACGGCTCGTCGATGACCGCTTCCATGCGGCTCGTGTCGGTGACGAAGTAGGGCGAGATGTAGCCGCGGTCGAACTGCATACCTTCGACCAGCTCATACTCCAGGGTTGTACCCTTGCCCTCCTCGATCGTTACGACACCGTCGTGCCCGATCTTGTCCATAATCGTCGCCAGCAGCTCGCCGATCTCCGGGTCCTGTGCAGAGATCGTCGCTACCTGGCGAATCTCGTCGCGGCTCTTCAGCGAAATCGCCTGCTCCTTGATGCGCGCAACCAGCGCCTCGCGCCCTTTGTCAAGACCGCGCTTGAGGATCATCGGGTTGGCGCCAGCCGCCACCAGTTTCAGCCCTTCGTCGATCATCGCCTGCGCCAGAACGGTTGCCGTTGTGGTGCCATCACCGGCGACGTCATTCGTCTTGCTGGCGGCCTCCTTGAGCAGTTGCGCGCCCATGTTCTCGAAGGGGTCCTTCAGTTCGATTTCCTTGGCGACGGTCACGCCATCGTGCGTCACCGACGGAGAACCCCATTTCTTGCCCATCGCAACGTTGCGCCCGCGCGGCCCGAGGGTGGTCTTGACGGCGAGCGCCATGGTATCTACACCGCGCTTGAGTGCTGTGCGCGCCTGCTCGTTGAAGATAATCTGTTTCGCCATAGACTACGCCTCCTGGATGATGCCAAGAATGTCGCGCTCCTGCAGAATCAGATACTCTTCATCGTCAATTTTGAACTCAGTGCCGGAGTATTTGGCAAACAGCACCTGCTGACCGACCTCGACAGCGACCGGAATCAGCTTGCCATCATCGGTGCGCCGTCCCGGTCCCACAGCGATGACTTCGCCCTGCATAGGGCGTTCTTTCGTGGCAGTATCGGGCAGGATAACACCGCCCTTCGTCTTTTCTTCCTTGGGTTTGGGTTTGACCACCACCCGATCGCCTAACGGCTGGACATGCATACGTGTGCCTCCTTACCGGATTGCGTATCGGTTTGTGTCGAGGAATGACATGAGATTCTATAGCGGGAAAGTGTTAGAGGAGCGTAAGCGGAGTGTTGGTGATGTGTTAATGTTTCAGAGACAAGCTGGAAAGCGGAAACTTCATGCCGATGCCGTGGTAAGCCGAACGTCCTCAGCCGCTACAAGGGCGATAGCATATCGGATACACGCCCGGATATCGTCAAAGGGAGCGAGTGGGAGTTGTCAGACGGCAGCGTGGTTATTGGTCCCGTCTGTCTTCTGGTTCTGGAGTTACAACCGCCGGATTCTCGCGGTCAGCGCCCCAGCGTGCAGGATTATCTAGGATGTACTGTCGGATGCAACTTAACTCATCATCGTCTCGGATGATATGCTCATAATAATTGCGTTGCCACAGACGACTGCGAAACGGCGGCCAACCTGATTGTCGAACGCCGTCCACATACAATCTGGTCGTCATCGTCTTCAACCGATGGACGACATCCGGCAACGACAATGGCGGATCGTCCTCCCTAGGTTGCTCTATCGCGGGATGCGCCGATGGGCCGGGGTCCGCCGGTGTCGAGGCGCCCCCCTGTGGTTGCCCCATCGCGGGATGCGCCGACGGATCGG
>JANWXL010000364.1 GCA_025055265.1 Roseiflexus sp. | reverse complement strand
CACCCAAAGCCGCACCGAACACCCGAACGCCCGAATGCCTCAACGAATGCTGCAGCGATTACACGAACGCACGACTTGGTCAACGAATGCGGCAGCGAATAAACGAATGCACGAATGGGTCAACGAATGCGGCAGCGAATGAGCGAATGGGTCAGCGAATAAGAGCGTCACCTCTTTGTTCTCTGTGCCTGTGTGGTTCTACCACCAGCTAAACGGTGGCGCAGGCGAGTATGCAAATGAAGATGTGTCGCCTTCCTTCCCCAAGACCCTTGAGGTCGGGACACGCACAAACAGGGAGCACGGATCATCCCGCCAGCGAAGTTCCATGGCAGCCCTCGATCAGCGACGGAGACCTTACAGGATACGTCTTCAACCCCCGCTCTTCTCCTGGGGCAGGCTCTCTCACGTCCATCGTTCAACGTGCAACGTGGACGTGCAACCTTCAACCTTACCTGACCTTCAACGTTCAACTCTCCTCCCGCAGCCGCCAGATGACCCACAGACTTGCCGTGCCTGCCAGCGTGACGATCACCTCGGGGATCAGAATGGCTGCCGCGCCCTGCAACTCGAACGCTGGCGCAACCCCTACAGCCAGCAGATTGACCAGCGTATGGGCTGCAATTGCCAGCCAGAGCCACCGGATCTGCCCGCGTTGAAAGACCTGCGCCACTATCACCGAGAGCGCCACGTGAACCGGCAGCGTCCAGAGGCGTTCCCATGCCCCGACAAGCGGCAGCCAGTCGGGTTGTGCGGCGACAGCGGCTAGCTGCTGGCGCGCCAGTTCCCGCTGCTCATCTGTCAGCGGCAGCGCCGCCAGATCGACCGCGCTCAACGCCAGAAGATTGATCAATCCCAGCAGCGTCAGACCGGCGACCAGCACCATCGACTCCAGGCCGCCATGCCCCAGACCGTACATTACCGCGCGCGCCCATGTCTTTTCTTCGCGAAACAGCCAGCGATACCCCACGTACCGGCCAATCTCCTCCGCCAGCCCGGCGGTCAGCGCCAGCGCCGCCAGCCAGCCGAAGAGGAGCGGACGCGATGCCTGCAACTGTGGCGCCAGCGCTCCCTGAATCGCCAGTACTATCGGAACGCGGCTGATCAACTGGAAGAGCAGAAAGATGATGGCGCCATAAGCGAAATAGCGCCAGGAAACGTGCAGCCTGCGGTTGATGAACCAGGCGACTGCCAGGGGGAAGAGCGCCTCAAACAGGATTGCGGCAGTGGTTGCAGCGATCCGCCCGGCGCTTATCTGAAACGAAGGCTCCATTCAGCGCAATGTTACATAAACGACTGCCAGCAGCATGACACTGCCCAGTACGCCATACTCCCAGATTACGCGACGGGTCAGCGTCCCTTCAAGATGCCCCTGCAGCAGACCGGTAATGATGTAGAACAATGCCAGCAGTAGAGTTCCACCGATCAAAAACGATGCCGCCCAATAATTCAGCGCCCAGGTCGCCTCCGCCAGCGTCAGGCCGACGAGCAGCGAAAGCGTAAACAGGTTGCGCGCCGATGTCTGGGAAAGCAACGCGTACGCGAGAAGCGCAGCGCTGGCGCCGATCAATGTGGCGGAGTACAGGGTGCGCATGCGAGCGTAATAGATGGCGCTGAAGACCCCGAACGCCAGCAGCAGCGCCATCGCCTGCAGCGCCAGTCGTGCGCCCTGCCGCACACCAGCGCGGCGATCGAGCGAATAATGCTGCGCCACCAGCGCGCCAAACAAAAATCCGCCAGCGGCGATCAGCGCCAGGACGAACGCCAGTGTCTCGAGGCTGGCGCTGAACAGGCGAAAGAAGGCGAACGACGCGATGATCGCAAACGACGGCAGAATCCAGAACGAGGGCGCCAGTTCAACCCGCACGATGCCCAGGTTCACAATGGGCAGCGACCGCGTCTGCATCTGTGGATGCGCGCGAATGAAGATATCCGCTCCGGTACTGGCGATCACGACCAGTGATGCGATCAGCAGCCACGAGACGGTAATGCTTGGGAAATCGCCGCCGAAGCGCGCACGCAGAATATTCGGATTGATGTCGATCAAAAAGACGACTGCCAGCCCGAGAAGCGCCAGCAGCACCAGCGAAACAATCCGATCATACCGTGGTGCGGGATTCATACACTCCCACTCTCACGCCTGAGTCCAGTCGCGCAGCGCCTGGAGCAGCAGACGCACGCCAACTCCGGTGGCGCCTTTCGGTTGATACGCCTTGGGTTTCGAGTCAGTCCACGCCGTCCCGGCAATATCGAGGTGCGCCCAGGGATAGTCGCCGACGAAGGCGTTGAGAAACGCCGCAGCCGTGATCGCGCCGCCAGGTCTCCCGGCAGAGTTGCGCACATCAGCAATCTCACTCTTGACCATCTCGCGGTACGGTTGCCACAGCGGCAATTGCCAGGCGCGCTCGCCAGCCGCCTCGCCAGCGCGCAGCAACCGTTGCGCCAGCGCGTCATCATTCGCAAACAGACCAATGGCATGCGGACCTAGCGCCACGCTGATCGCGCCGGTCAGCGTCGCAAGATCGATGATCGCCGAAGGATGGTAGCGCTGCGCATAGGTCAACACATCTGCCAGCACAATGCGCCCTTCGGCGTCGGTGTTCAGCACCTCGATTGTCTTGCCGCTCAGGGTCTTCACGATGTCGCCGGGGCGATACGCCGACCCGTCCGGCATATTTTCCGCTGCTCCGATCAACGCCACCACGTGCAGCGGCAACCGCAACTCCGCAATCGCGTGCAGCGCTCCAAGCACCGCGGCTGCGCCGCTCATGTCCATCTTCATCGTGTCCATGTTCTCGGCGGGTTTGATCGAAATTCCGCCCGAATCAAATGTCATCCCCTTGCCCGCCAGACAGATGGTGGGCGCATCGGTATACTCCGCGCCATAATCGATGACGATGAAGCGCGGCTCATTCGCTGAACCCTGCCCGACGGCAAGAATGCCGCCGAACCCCTGCTCGCGCATCTCCGCCGGACCCAGCACTGTGATCGGCAGACCGAACGCAATAGCGAGTTCCCGCGCGCGTTCCGCCAGGCGCGCTGGCGTCAGATCATTCGGGGGAAGGTTTGCCAGGTCGCGCGCCAGGTTCACGCCCCGCGCGACCGCCCCGCCCCGCGCGGCGCCGCGTGTCGCTTCCTCCACTGCGTCACCCGGCGCCAGCAGGGTCAATTCATTGACCTCGTGACGATCCTCCGGCTTGAGATCGGTCTTGTATTCCAGAAAGCGGTACGATCCAAGCAGGCTGCCTTCGGTGATAGCGGCAGCGACCGTCTCAGAGGAATGATCGGGCACAACGGGCAAGGCAAACGCAAACCGCTCAACTCTCAATTCGCGCGCACGCTGCGTGGCTATGGCCGCAACCTCTCGCAACTGATCGAGATCAGGCGATGAACGCCTGCCAAGCCCGATCAACAACACCCGCCGCGCAGGAAGAGCGCCGCGCGGGTAGATCAACAGCGTCTGTTTCGCCTTGCCCGACCAGTCGCCCGGTTCAATCAGATCAGCCAGCGGCGATGGCGGCGGCGCCTCTTCCCATAAAGCGAGAACCAGCAGATCGGTTGCAGTAGTCAGTGGATCGCCAGCAGCAGCGGTTACACGCATCGGAGAACTCCGTACACCGTCAGTAAACAGCACGTTGACACTATGCAAACACCGCTTCGAGAACGGAAGGATATTATACCATGGTACAGAGGCGGCTCTTCCGTAAATGTTCGCCCCTCTCCAGGGAGCGTGAGCGTCGCGCCGGTGAGTGAGGAGTGAGAAGTGAGGGGTGAGGAGATCCGTCCTTGATTCCCGGTTCTCAGTTCTCGGTTCTTGGTTCTCGGTTGGATTGACACCCATGAACGTAGGGCATATACTACCCCGCGATTGTTTCTCACGAAGCGCGCAGAAAGGACAGAGAGATGATCAGCGATCAGTTTCATGTGCCGGGAATATCCTGTCAGCATTGCGTCAATGCCATCACCAGAGCGGTCAGCGCGCTGCCTGGCGTGAGCCGGGTTGTTGTCAACCTTGGTGACAAAAGCGTGCGCGTCGATC
>JANWXL010000356.1 GCA_025055265.1 Roseiflexus sp. | reverse complement strand
CCTGGCATCTGCAGCGCGCGCCGTTGCTCGCGCCGAACGATTATCGCCTGCCGCTGTTGCGTCGCCAGGAAGCTGGCGGGCATGGGCACGGGCATCACGGCAAGGCGGCGACGAAGCATCATTGAGGTGAGAGGCGAGAGGTGTGGGGCACGAGGGAAGAGGCGCGAGGCAGGAAGCGTGGGGCACGAGGGAAGAGGCGCGAGGCAGGAAGCGTGGGGGCTAGAGGGAAGAGGCGCGTGGCGCAGGGCGCGCCGCGCGCGGGGTGCATTCGCTATTCGTTCCCATTCGCTTATTCGTTTCTCTATTCGTTGACGCATTCGTTGGCATTCGCTCATTCGCTGACAATCAACGGAATCTTTCACCATGCCCATACCCCCTCAACTGACCGAACTCAAGGCGCGGCTCCACGAGATCTACGATCTGGAAATGGCGGCTGCGCTGCTGAACTGGGATCAGACAACATACATGCCCCCCGGCGGCGCGGCGGCGCGCGGTCGTCAACTGGCGACGCTGGGGCGCATTATTCACGAGAAGCGGATCGATCCAGCGATCGGGCGCCTGATCGACGCGCTGCGCTCTTACGAAGAGGCGCTCCCGCCCGACGCTCCCGACGCCGCGCTCATCCGGGTGACGCGGCGCGACTACGAGCGCGCAACGCGCATTCCCGCTGCTTTCACCGCCGAACTCTACGAGCACACCGCCGCCAGCTACGATGTCTGGTCGCGCGCGCGTCCGGCGAACGACATCGCTGCCGTGCTGCCCTATCTGGAACGCACCCTCGACCTCAGCCGCCGCTTTGCGGAGTTCTTTCCCGGCTATGAGCACATCGCCGACCCGCTGATCGACATGGCGGATTACGGCATGCGCGCCACGACGATCAAACAGATCTTTGCCGAACTCCGCCAGGGGTTGATCCCGCTGGTCGAACAGATCACCAGCCAGCCGCCGGTGGATGACTCCTGCCTGCGCCAGTTCTTTCCTGAAGCGCAACAGTGGGCGTTTGGCGTCGAGGTCATCACGGCGCTGGGTTACGACTTCAACCGCGGACGACAGGATAAAACGTTACATCCGTTCATGACCAAATTCTCGCTGAACGACGTGCGCATCACCACACGCTTCGACGAATACGATCTCGGTTCGGCGCTCTTCAGCACCATCCACGAAGCCGGGCACGCGATGTATGAGCAGGGCATCGCGCAGGAGTTCGAGGGCACGCCGCTTGCATCCGGCACGTCCGCCGGCATGCACGAGAGTCAGTCGCGTTTGTGGGAGAATATCGTCGGACGCAGCCGCCCGTTCTGGGAACATTTCTACCCGCGTTTGCAGGCGACTTTTCCTGATCAGTTGGGGAACGTGCCGCTCGAGACGTTCTACCGGGCAATCAACAAGGTGCAACGCTCCCTCATTCGCACCGAAGCGGACGAAGTGACCTACAACCTGCACGTCATCCTGCGCTTCGATCTGGAACTGGCATTACTCGAAGGAACGCTCGCGGTGCGCGATCTGCCCGAAGCCTGGCGCGAACGCTACCGCAGCGACCTCGGCGTTGCGCCGCCGGACGACCGCGACGGCGTGCTGCAAGACGTCCACTGGTACGGCGGTCTCATCGGCGGCGCCTTCCAGGGATATACGCTAGGGAACATTATGAGCGTGCAACTGTTCGATGCCGCACTGCGCGAGCATCCTGACATCCCGCAGCAGATTGGCGAGGGCAGGTTCGACACGCTCCGCGAGTGGATGCGCGAGCACATCTACCGCCATGGGCGCGCCCTCGACGCCGACGACATCCTGCGCCGCGCCACCGGCAGATCGCTCGA
>JANWXL010000343.1 GCA_025055265.1 Roseiflexus sp. | reverse complement strand
GGCGGGATGCAACGGAGCAGTGCGTTCATGAATGAACGGACGTCACGTATCGAGTCCTGCTGCCGAATCAGCGCAACCAGCCCTGCCATCGGCACAAGCAGCAGCGCTGGCGACTTCGTCAGCAGTCCCAGCCCAAACGCCGCGCCACTGCCGATCCACCACGGCGATCTGCTAAGGCTGCCCTCACCATGCTTGAGGGCAATCAACATCAGGATCAGGCTCACGGTCATCAGCGAGGCGAGCGTGGCGTCCATATGAAACAACTGTGAATGCGCCACCAGAAACGGCTCGCCTGTCCAGAGAAGCGTTGCAAGCAGAGCGATATGGAAACCAAACAAATGTCGGAGAAGCAGGTATGACAGCGCCACGGCAAACGATGTCAGCAATGCCGCGGGAAGGCGCATGAGCGGATAGAAGGCGTCTCTCCCCTCGCTGATAACATCAGTGGCGCTCAGGGTTTCGTACATCCAGTGCCCGGCCATGCCAAGCCAGAGGGTCGTGACAGCTGGATGCCCGAAGTAGAACGTATCGGCAAAATTGCCAGTGGAAAGAGCGGTGGCAAACCGTTTGGAAAGCGAAATCCAGTGGTATGCTTCATCGACCGTCAGAAAGGCACCATTGGGCCAGCGCGCGATCAACGCCAAAAGAAAGATCGTGATTGGCACGACTGACGCGGCGTGGCGACTCAGAACGTGCTTGAAGGCTGCCACATGACCCCTTTCACTACAGGCTTTACCGGCGTTACAGCGATCAAGTTAGCGCCAGCAATCACCAGAAGTTAACCTTGCACTAATGGAACACGCAATCAAGGCGCTCGAGCTTCCTGCTCGCGGCGGACATGCTGATGCGTGGTTACGAACGATTACAGAGAACAACTACCGACGCGTCTCGACCGACGAATGCGCTTTCGCTGCATCTGCTTCCGCATCCTGCGCCTCGCCGGGCGACTCTGGTTTCACGCGCATGCCGAGGATGAATGTGCCGAAGAGAAGCACGCCCATCACTGCGAACACGGCAATCGTGAGC
>JANWXL010000296.1 GCA_025055265.1 Roseiflexus sp. | reverse complement strand
CGAGTTTCTTCCTGATAGACCACCTGAGCAAATGAGGTCAATCCTTCATCGAGCCACGCTTCATTCTGCACATCATTGCCTACCAGACTGTACCACCACTGATGCGCCACTTCGTGCGCTACGATAATCTCAAGACCCTCGCGCTCCCCGGCATACAGGCGTCGGTCGATCATGATCAGACCGGGATACTCAACGCCGAGGAATTTGCGTGCGTCGATCGGCACAATGTCGAGTTCCGTCAGCGGGTACGGTCCGAACCGGCGATTGAACACACGCAGTGCATTGGCGGCGGCATCGAGCGCCATGCGCCCGCCTTCCGCGTGCTCAGGGCGAAAATACGACGTGATGCGCGTGCCATCCACATCGGTGGAGATCGAAGGAAAACGGGTGAGCACAATCGTGAAATCACGCTGTGGACCACTGACGAAGCGCGTCGTTTGAGAGACGCCATCGTTCTGGCTTTCGATCGCTGTCCCGGTTGTTACGGCGGTCCAGGCGGCGGGGATGGTGAGCGTCACATCGTACAGGGCCGTGTCGCTGGTGACGAGGTCGCCGCGGAAGAGGGGCATCGCCAGCTGCCAGGCGCCATCGACCCGTCGCGCTGCCATGGGCAGTGCCGACGCCAGCGCCAGCACGCCGCGTTCGCGGTTGAAGGCGGCATAATACCGTTGACTGGCGTCGAGCGGCGCCGTGGCGCTGAAATCGAGCAGAACTCCAGTGGAAGCGCCAGACGGAAGAGGCGCAGGCAGATCGAGGCGTAACAGGAACCGGTTCGACTCATACCGCATGCGTACCGACATATCATCGACAGTGGCGTTATGAATATCGAGGCGTCCTCCGAATTCGGGCAGATTAGGAAACAGATAGAAATAGATTCGATCCAGCGGGGCGTCAGCGCGATTGGTATACTCCAGACGTAATTCGCCAGCGATGGTACGCTTCTCAGGATCAATGCGGGCGCTTATCGTGTAGCGATCCCAGGCTGCTGCCGCATCGAGGTCGGCGCTGAAGGCTGGCAACAGCGCCGCCTCCTGACGCTGAATATCGAGCGGCGCAATGAGCGGATCGCTGACCTCCGGCGCTGCGTCGAGCGGCGCAGGGCTGAGCCAGAGCGCCGCCACGATCAGCGCCAGCAAGAGATATCGCCTTTGTCCAACCACTCCGGGGCTCCTCACGAAGCCTGATCCTGAGGTGCGCCGGATACGCGACGGGCGCTGGCTTCGACAGGCTCAGCCAGCGTCCACTGCACAGATCAGGCCCTGGGTGAAATACCGCAATCGTCACACAGACGCATTATATCATTTTGTCTGGAACTGCCAGGAAACCCATTGCGGTACTGTTGGCAAAACAGATCGTGCTATACTGCCGGGCTATGACGACACCCGAAGAATTGAGACATATTCCGCTCTTTGCGACACTGGATGATCGCACGCTGGCGGACACAGCGCGCGTCATGGAGTCGCGCACCTATCGCCCTGGCGAGTACATCGCTTACGAAGGCGAACGACCGGCCGGGGTGTACTTTGTGCAGCGCGGCAGGGTGCGATTATCACGCACTGCGCCGGATGGTCGCGAGCAGGTGCTGGCGATGGTTGGCGCCGGTGAAAACTTCAATGCCGTCGCCATCTTCGACAACCACGGCAATCTGACAACGGCGCGCGCAATGAGTGCCGTTCAGTGCCTGCTCTTACCGGGGGACGCGCTGATCAGGCTCATCCGGCGTCATCCCGACCTGGCGCTGGCAATGTTGCGCGAAATGGCGGGGCAACTGCGCAGCCTGGCAGTGCTGGTCGAAGACCTGGCGTTTCGGTCGGTGCGTGAACGACTGGCGCGTGAATTGTTGCGCGAGGCGCGCGGAGGCGCTGCCGAACTGACCCACCAGGAACTCGCAGAGCGCACCGGCACCGTGCGCGAGATCGCCGGGCGGGCGCTGCGCCAACTGGCGCAGGAAGGACTTGTGCGGCTGGAGCGCGGGCGCGTGGTGGTGCTCGACCCGGATGGGCTGGCGCGAATTGGAGATGGGGGATAACGAGAAGCGCCCCTTGCGGAGCGCTCCCGTCCTATGCCACAAACGAGGCGTCACAACCCGAAGAATGCACGGTTCTTCTCAATGTAGCTTCGCCACTGCTCCGGCACCGAGTCATCGGCGAAGATCGCCTCCACCGGGCACTCTGGCTCACAAGCGCCACAGTCGATGCACTCTTCAGGATTGATGTAGTACTGGTCCTCACCCTCGTAAATGCAATCAACCGGACAAACCGCCACGCACGAGGCATCTTTCACGCCAATGCACGGCTCCGCAATGATATACGCCATGTCCTGTCTCCTTCAGCGCAAGGAAGATATTCCGTCGCCTGCAATCATAACACGCTCGTTTCAACTTTTCTGTGACTTTAGTTCCACAACACAGCGCGTTACGGCGCGGGCAACGACGCTGCGGCAGAGTGCAGAGCCGTTGCGCTGCAACGGCTCTTCCCTGCCCCCATCACTTTCAGCCTTCCGTTCCCCTATGTGCTATAATTTTGCACAGGAACGCTGGCGCATGGAGACGCTCATGGCGCGTTTTGATGTTCGCACGTTTTTGCTCATCTTTGGCGCGGCATGCATTGGCGCGATATGGGCGACATATCAGCGCAGCACGACTGCCCCACCCTATGGCGAAGCGCAGATCCCAGCGCTCATCTGGACCGTGTTCGCCACACCGTTCGCCATGTTCTGGGGATGGTTCATCGCCCGGCGCGAGGAACGCTGGTGGGCGGCGTTTGTCTGTTTCTGCATCTACTTTCTTTCCACATTTATGGCGGCACGCTACGAAACGTGCGTTGTGGTGCATGGCTCGTTTAACCTGGCCAGTTGCTTTGTTGACACGGAACAGGCGCAGGCGATTGCGAACGCCAGTGGTCACCGCGTCTATTTCGAGTCGATCATCGTGATACACCTGATTGCTGCGCTGGTCACTGCGTTGCAGCGCTCGCTGAAACGACGTACAATGCATGGTGCGTTGCTTCGTCCGACAGGCGAGGCGACCTGACATCTTCTATCCGGCTTGATGTTGCGCATTCCTGGTTTGTTCACGGCAGCGGCATCTGACGCTGTCAACGCTGGAGGTTCGGCATGATCAGAGCGCATGCTGGTGTACGCCAGCGTATCGAAGCCGACGAGCGCGCGCGTCTTTCCCCGCTGGCGGCATTCAGCGACAGCGCCCGACGCGCACGTCCTGAAGAACCGTCACCGGTGCGGAGCAGTTTTCAGCGCGATCGCGACCGCATTCTTCACTCAAAACCGTTTCGTCGCCTGAAGCATAAAACGCAGGTGTTCATTGCGCCGCAGGGCGACCATTACCGCACCCGCCTGACCCATACGCTCGAGGTGACGCAAATTGCGCGTACGGTTGCACGCGCTCTGCGCCTCAACGAAGACCTGGTTGAGGCGATTGGTCTCGGGCACGACCTGGGGCATACGCCCTTCGGGCACGCTGGTGAAACGGCGCTTTCACACGCGATGGGGCGCGCCTTCCGGCATAACGAGCAGAGTCTGCGGGTTGTTGACGTACTGGAGCGCAATGGCGCCGGATTGAATCTGACCGATCAGGTGCGCGAGGGCATCTATATGCACTCTAAAGCCCGGCGCGACATTACCATGCGCGCTTGGGGCACCGCCAGCACGCTGGAAGGGCAGATCGTCAAACTGTGCGATGCCATCGCCTACATCAATCACGACATTGATGATGCCATTCGCGGCGGCTTGATCCGCCCCGAAGATCTGCCGCGTGACGCAATCGAGGTCCTTGGCGAAACGCACGGTCAACGCCTCGATACGATGGTCTGCGACCTGATCGACCATAACTGGTGGGCGACCGGCGAAGAGCCGCCGCCTGATCCGCCAGAGCTGTCGATGAGCCCGGATGTCCTGAAGGCGACCAATACACTGCGGGAGTTTCTCTATCAGCACGTGTATCTCGGATCGAAGGCAAAAGCCGATGATGGCAAGGTCCACCTGATGATCGAGCTGCTGTATCATCACTTTCTGAAACACCCGGAGCAATTGCCCGCCGATCTGCTGCGGATCAATCAGGAACGCAACGAACCGATCGAGCGCGCCGTCGTTGACTATATTGCCGGTATGACGGATCGCTTTGCGCTGAAGGTGTTCAACGACCTGTATGTGCCGCGCACCTGGAGTGCGTGACGCGCAGTGCATCATCTCCCATGGAACAGGTATGCCTGGCGTTACCGATCAGATTAAAGAAAAGATCGATATTGTCGAGTTCATCTCAGCGTATGTGCCGTTGCGGAAGACCGGGCGCAGCTACGTTGGCTTCTGCCCGTTCCATCCCAACACCCGCACTCCGGCATTCCACGTCTTTCCCGACACGCAAAGTTTTCACTGTTTCAGTTGCAAGGCGTCTGGAACGGTCTTCGACTTTCTCATGCGTCGTGAGGGGTTGGAGTTCCGCGAGGCGCTCGAGCGCCTCGCGCAGCGCGCCGGTGTGCAGTTGCATCCGCGCACCGAAGCCGAAGAGCAATTGGACCGGTTGCGCACCCGTCTGCTGGAAGTGAACGCAGCTGCGGCAGCATTCTTCCGCCATATGCTGGTGAAGTCGCAACGCGGCGAAGAGGCGCGCGCATATGTCGCTAAACGGCATATCGACGACGCAACCAGCGAGGCGTTCCTGATCGGCTACGCTCCTGACGACTGGGGTTTGCTGCTCTCCTATCTGACCGAGCGGCGCGGCTTTTCACCAGAGGAGATCGAAGCGGCGGGTCTGGCGGTCCATCACGAAACGCGCGGATATTACGACCGGTTCCGCAACCGGCTTATGTTCCCGATCCGCAACGCGAGCGGCGACATCGTTGCGTTTGGCGGCAGAGCGCTGGGAGATGCACAGCCAAAGTACATGAACTCGCCGCAGACGCCGATCTTCGACAAGGGAAAGGTGTTGTACGGACTCGACCTGGCGCGCGATGCGATCCGTCAGAGCGATGCCACTGTGATCGTCGAAGGGTACGTTGATGTCATCATTGCGCATCAGTATGGCTTTCGCAATGTCGTTGCGCCGCTCGGCACGGCGTTGACCGCCGATCACGTGGCGTTGGTGAAGAAACTGTCGCACCGAGTGTATCTGGCGCTCGACGCCGACGCTGCGGGCGTGCGGGCGACGCTCAAGGGGTTGCAGGCGCTCCAGAGCCAGCCGGAAGGCGAATTGACCGCCGTGATCTCGCCGCAGGGGGTGATCGGGCTTCAGCGTCGCCAGGAT
>JANWXL010000258.1 GCA_025055265.1 Roseiflexus sp. | reverse complement strand
GAAACCGTGCCGTACATTGGTGCGTCGCTTGCCGTGCAGGACCTGGCGTTCAAAGGCAAAGACGTGCGCGTGGCAGTGCTCGACAGCGGCATCGATTACACCCACGCCAAACTCGGCGGCGTCGGCACGCTGGAAGCCTATCGAGCCGCCTATGGCGATAGCCCGGCTGATCCGCGCAACAAGACGCTCGACGGTCTGTTCCCGACTGAGCGGGTGAAGGGCGGCTATGACTTCGTCGGTGAGGAGTGGAATGGTCGTCTCGACAGTCCTCCGCTGAAGCCTGACCCTGACCCGATCGACTTCGAGGGCCACGGCACCCATGTCGCCGACATTATCGGCGGCAACCCCATTCCCGACCCGGAGCGGGCGCGGGTGCGGGCTGTCCACGCATCACCCGATGCGCCGAATGTCGATATTCTGGTCAATGGCGCGCCAGCGTTCACCAACGTGCCATTCCGCGCAGTGAGCAACTATGCGCTGCTGCCACCGGGCACGTACAATCTGAAAGTCGTCCCGGCAGGCGCGTCTGCGCCGGTCGTGATCGACGCCAACGTGACAGTCGAGGCGGGCAAGGACTATACGGTTGCCGCCACTGGTCTTTTGAAGGAGATTACGCCGCTGGTGCTGGTGGACAACAATAGCGCTCCGGCGGCTGGCAATGCGCATGTGCGCTTTGCGCACCTCTCACCGGATGCCCCGGCGGTCGACGTAGCGGTCGCTGGCGGCGGTCCGGTGATCTTCAGCAATGTTTCGTTCCGTGAGGTTGGCGCGTATACGCCGGTTCCTGCGGGGACGTACAACCTGGAGGTGCGCCTGGCGGGGACGAACACCGTTGTGCTCTCTGTCCCTGGAGTCAACCTGAAAGCGGGCAAGGTCTACACGGCGTATGCCTTTGGTCTGGTTGGCGGCACAGGCAGTCAGGCGCTCGGCGCCGGTCTCAGCGAGGACAACTTCACCGCAGGCGGCGGTGTCGCGCCGAAGGTCGATCTCTACGCCGTCAAGGTCTGCTCGGCAGTGTCGTCGGCGTGCAGCGGCATTGCGCTTTTGCAGGGTCTGGAGTTCGCGGCGGATCCGAACGGCGACGGGAATACCGATGACCATGTCCATATCGTCAACATGTCGCTCGGCGCGTCGTATGGGCAGAACTACGACGATGACCTCTCCGTGATGGTCGATGCGATCACGCCGCTCGGCATCCTGGTGGTCGCCTCGGCAGGCAATAACGCCGATCGTCCTTACATCTCCAGCACACCGGCCGCGGCGCGCAGCGCGCTTTCGGTGGCGCAGACGGCAGTGCCGCGCGATAAGGCGTTCCCGATCACTGTTCCAGGTGCAACGATCTACGGCATTGCGCAATCGTGGGCGCCTGAGCCGGCAACGCTGATCACCGGGACGCTCCAGTATGGCGATGGGGCGGGTGGCAAACTGCTCGGATGTTCAGCGTTCCCGCCTGGCTCGCTCACCGGGCGTGTGCTGCTGGTGGACCGCGGTGTGTGCGCGGTGAGCATCAAAGGAAGCAATGGCGCTGCGGCAGGCGCCGTGGCAGTGATCGTGGCGAACAATGTTCCTGGCGCTGTGCCGCCATCGTTCGGGTTCGGCGGCGGCAATCCTACCGTGCCGACGCTGTCGATCACGCAGG
>JANWXL010000231.1 GCA_025055265.1 Roseiflexus sp. | reverse complement strand
GGGTTGCGGTACGCATGCCTGGCGCCGGGGTCGCGCAATACGCCGCTGGTGCTGGCGTTCGCCCGGCACCCGGCGATCCGGGTCTTTTCGCATCTGGACGAGCGCAGCGCCGCGTTCTTTGCGCTTGGTCTGGCGCTGGCGACCGATACGCCGGTCGCGGTGGTCTGCACGTCCGGTTCAGCAGCAGCGAACTTTTTCCCGGCGATTGTCGAGGCGCATCAGGCGGAGGTTCCATTGCTGGCGCTGACGGCGGATCGTCCGCACGAGTTGCGCGACAGCGGCGCCAACCAGACGATTGATCAGGTAAAGATGTTTGGCAGCTTCGCGCGCTGGAGCGTCGATGTGGCGCTACCAGAAGCGACGCCGCCGCCAGTTGCGCTGCGCAACCTGCGGACGCTGGCGGCGCGCGCGATGGCGATCGCTGGCGGCGAACCGCGCGGCGTGGTGCACCTGAACCTGCCGTTCCGTCCGCCGCTGGAGCCAACCCCGGTAGCAGGCGATATGACCGAGCCTCCGGCGGCAGCGCAGCCGCGTGACAATGAAAAACCATACACGCAGGTCCTGAAAGCGGCGCCTGCTGCGCCGCCGGAAGCGGTTGTCGAACAGATCGCTTCCATCCTCGAACGGCACGAACGTGGTCTGATCGTCTGCGGTCCGCGTTGCCCTGGCGGGGCATTCGGCGCACTGGTGAGCGAACTGTCGCGTCGCACCGGCTACCCCGCGCTGGTCGATGGCGTGTCGGGGGTGCGCTTCGGCTATCCTGGGGTGATCGGCGGGTATGAGACTTTCCTCTTCGGCGAGCATTCCTTCCCGCCGCCTGAGGTCGTGCTGCGCTTTGGCGCGGTTCCCACCTCGAAGTGGCTCAACCAGTATCTCGACGCGGCAGCGTCGCCGATTGTCATCCATGTGCGCGCCAGCGGCGTATGGGCAGATGACGGTCATCGAGTGAGCCATTTCGTCGTGGCTGACGAAACCGCCTTCGTTCGCGCGCTGCTCCCGCGCCTGACTGAACGCCAGAGTGCGTGGATGCAGCGTTTCGCCGAAGCGGAGGCGCGGGTATGGGCAGCCGTCGAAGCCGGGATTGCCGACGAGCCGTACTTCGATGGGGGCGCGGTGTATGACGTGGTCGATCTACTGCCGGAGGGCGCATCGCTCTTCGTCGGCAACAGTCTGCCGGTGCGCCACCTCGATCAGTTCGGCAAACCGGGGATGCAGCGCATCCATGCGTTTGCGAATCGGGGCGCGTCGGGGGTTGATGGGAATATCTCGACCGCGCTCGGCATCGGTGCGGGACGACCGGACGCGCCGCTGGCGGCGATTGTCGGCGACATTACGTTCTACCACGATATGAATGGTCTGCTGGCGGTGCGGCGCTGCGGCGTTCCGGCGACGATTGTGCTGCTCAACAACGACGGCGGCGGCATCTTCCACCGCCTGCCGATCAACCGATTCGACCCGGAGTTTACCGACTATTTTGTGACGCCGCACGGACTCGATTTTGCGCCTGCGGCGAAAATGTATGGTCTGGAGTATGTGCGGGTCAGGGATCGCGAGGCGTTCCGCAGTGCCTTCCGCGCCAGCATCGATGCGCGCGCCGCGACGCTCATCGAACTGCGCACCGACGCGCGCACCGACCTGGCGCGGCGGAATGCCCTGATTCAGGCAGCCAGGACGCCCCGACAAGGGTTCAAGCACGATACGTCATGATGGGAACACGGATTTATACAGATACAACGGATTCGCACGGATCTTCCTATCGAGGGATCGATCCGTGTGAGTCCGTCTCGATCTGTGTCAATCCGCGTACTCCCACGCACGCTCAACTATGAGTATAAGTCAACTATAAGCATAAGGAGAACACTATGGCGCGTTTTACACCCAAACTCTCATCGCTAGTCGAGTGGACCGAAGTCAAGGAGTACGAAGACATCACCTTCCACATTGGCGGAGGCATTGCGCGCATCGCCTTCAATCGTCCCGAAATCCGCAATGCCTTCCGCCCGAAGACGATCGATGAGATGACCGAAGCCTTCCTGACCGCCTGGCACAACCAGGAAGTCGGCGTCGTCATCCTGACCGGCAACGGTCCAAGCCCGAAGGATGGCAAGTACGCCTTCTGCTCTGGCGGCGACCAGACGGTGCGCGGGCAGGCGGGGTACATCGACGACCAGGGAGTCGCCCGGTTGAATGTGCTGCAACTGCAACGCTACATCCGCACCATGCCGAAGCCGGTGATCGCTGCTGTCGCCGGGTACGCGATCGGCGGCGGGCACGTGCTGCACGTCATCTGCGACCTGACGATCGCAGCGGACAATGCAATCTTCGGGCAGACCGGTCCGATCGTCGGGAGTTTCGACGCCGGGTATGGCGCGAGTTATCTGGCAGCGATCGTCGGGCAGAAGAAAGCCCGTGAAATCTGGTACCTCTGCCGGCAGTACAACGCGCAGCAGGCGCTGGAAATGGGGCTGGTCAACACGATTGTGCCGGTGGACGAACTGGAGGATGAGGCAGTGCGCTGGGCGCAGGAGATTCTGGAGAAGAGTCCTATCGCCATCCGTTTCCTCAAGGCGGGCTTCAATGCCGATCTCGATGGTCAGACCGGCATTCAGGTGCTGGCTGGCGACGCAACGATGCTCTTCTACATGACCGAAGAGGGTAACGAGGGCAGGAAAGCCTACCTGGAGAAGCGCAAGCCCGATTTCTCGAAGTTCCCCCGCCGTCCATGATGCGCGACTGGCTCTCGGCTCAGGCGCTGGCGCGACCTGACGGCGCGGCGCTGATCATCGGCGCAGCGACGCTGACCTACCGTGCGCTGCACGAACAGACGGCGGCGTTCGCCGCCCGCCTCGCAGCGGCTGGCGTCGAGCGCGGCATGGTTGTCGGCGTGCTGCTATCGAACCGTCTTGAAGCGGCGCTGGCGGTTCACGCCGCGCCGCGCCTTGGCGTGACGCTGGCGCTGCTCAACACGCGCCTGACCCCGGCGGAACTCGATGGGCAGGTGCGTGCGGCAGAGTGTCGCGTGCTGGTGTGCGAGCGCGACACCCTGTCGGCGGCGCTGGCGCTCCCTTCCGCACCTCGCGTGCTGTGCGTCGATCCGGTCGATGACCCGCGCCTGACGCCAATCAACCGGCTTTCGGGGGATAGCGCTGCGTACCGCGAAAGCGACATCGACCTCGATGCGCCGTTTGCAATCATCTTCACCTCCGGTACAACGGGGACGCCGCGCGGCGCAGTGTTGACCTATCGCGCGTTCTTCGCCAGCGCCATGGCGTCGGCGTACCGCATCGGCGTGCTGCCGCACGACCGCTGGCTCTGTGTGTTGCCGATCTACCACGTCGGTGGGCTCAGCATTCTGCTGCGATCATGTCTCTACGGCACAGCAGTGGATCTCTGGCGACGTTTCGATGCTCCAGCGATCCTGGAACGATTGCGGAGCGCGCCGGTGACACTCATCTCGCTGGCGCCGACAATGCTCTACCGCCTGCTGGAACAGCCAGACGCTGCGCCGCCGCCGCACCTGCGACTCGTGCTGCTCGGCGGGGCTGCCGC
>JANWXL010000174.1 GCA_025055265.1 Roseiflexus sp. | reverse complement strand
CGCGGCAACCGCGCGACCTGGACCGTCGAACGCGCTGGCGGATGCGTAGCGAAGAATTCGGCATAGACGGCGTTCATGGCGGCAAAGTCGTTCATATCGGCAAGAAAGACCGTCGTTTTGACCACGTGATCAAGAGAACTGCCCGCAGCCGCCAGCACCGCCTGAAGGTTCGTCAGCGCCTGGCGCGTCTGTGCGGCCACGTCGCCTTCGATCAGCACGCCATCGGGAGTCAGCGGAATCTGACCCGAACAAAAGACGAAATCACCGGCGATAATCGCCTGCGAATACGGACCAATCGCCTGCGGCGCATCCGGCGTTTGCACAACCGAACGATCCATAAGCGCGCTCCTTTCTGCTGGGATGGATGCCGGGGCTATTGTAGCAGAAACATTCGGGTATAATACGGTGCGTGAGTAGTAAAACGATTTCGGGCGATCCGCCTGCGCTACAGCCGACCACTAGCGCGTATGCGCGCCTGGCGCTGCATTATCTGGATATGCGCCTGGCGCTGATTGTTGTGCTGGCGCTGCTGGCGGGCATCTTCGCGTATCAGGCGCCGGTCAATGTGACGATCCCTGTCGGTTGGCCCGGCGACCGTCTGTTTGTGCCGGCAAGCGAAGGCGCCGGCGTCGCCGACCGGCTCACGTTCTATGGCGATGAAATCACTGCCGATGCGCCGGGCGGGCGCAGCCGCTGGACGCACCAGGGGGCGCAGGTGAGTCTGCCTGGTCTGGGTGAAGGCGCGCTCCTTGTAACGGTGCGCGCTCAGGGCTGGCCCCCCGACGTCCTCAACCGCGCGACACGCCAGCCGGAGGTGACGGTCAAGGCGGGCGAAACGCTCGTCGGGCGCTTTACGCCAACCGAACAGTGGGCGGAGTACGATATTGCCATTCCCGCCGCGGCGCGGCGCGGCAGCGACCTGACACTGATCCTGGTTGCGTCGGATGTCTTTACCAGCACCAGCGCCTACAACGATCCGCGCCCCAAGGGAATCCGCATCGACTCAATCAGTGTGCGCAGCGCCAGTGAGGGTCCCTCCATGCCAGCGCCTGCGCCAGTGTTCTGGCTGACGATGAGTGGCGTGGTCTGGTTTCTCGCGCTGGCGGGGGTTAGTCGCCGACCGACATTTGCGTTCGTTGCGGCGACGCTGCTGGTCAGCGGTGCGGCGGTTGCGCTGGCGGCGGCGCGTATCTGGACGGTTGCGCTGCTACCGTGGTTCGTCACGGCTGGCGCCGCTCTGCTGCTCTGGCGGTATCGCGCTGCTCTGGCACGCTATCCGTCGCGCCTGGCGCAGCGCTTTGCACGCGGATCTGCGCTCGGATACGGGTTGCTGGCGACGACAGGCGTGTGGCTAGCGGCGATGATCGTTCAGCATGCCCCGCCGATGCCGCGACCAGAACAGTTCTGGGAGTTCTTCCCCGACTCGCTGATCTATACGCTGGTCACGCTGGGGGGTCTGACGCTGGTCCTGCTCTATGGGCGCAACGGTCTGCCACGCCTGGCGCAGGCGGCAGTGCGGGCGGCCGGTTCGCGGCGTGGCGCAGCGTTGTCGCTGGCTGTGCTGCTGGCAGTGTGGTCGGGGTATCTTGGGGCGGTCATTCTGGCAATGCCGTATGTCGGGCACGCTGATTACGCCGATAACGCGGTTGTGGCGCGCAATCTCCTTGCCGGGCGGGGATGGACGGTCGATTATGTGACGCAGTTCTACCGCCTCTACGATGGCGTCACGCGCCCGCAGGAGACCTGGCCCCTGCTGCAGCCGGTGTGGGTGGCGGCTTCATTTGCGATCTTCGGCGTCAGCAACTGGGCTGCGAAGATACCCAATCTTTTGTTTCTCCTCGTGCTGGCGCTGGCGGTCTACCAGGCTGGCGCGCGCCTGTGGGATCGGCGCATCGGGCTGGTCGCCGTGGCGCTGCTGATCACCAGTCATCTCTACTTCAAACTGGTGATCTATGTGACGAACGACCTGGGGTTTACCCTGTTTGCGTTTGGTGCGCTGATCCTGCTCTACTTCGCCTGGGGCGCGCCAGGCGCCGCTGCGCTTCAGGCGCGCTCGCGCTATGGGGGAATGTCGCAGCAACTGGCGTTGACAATCCTCTCCGGAGTGTTGACCGGTCTGATGCTTCTGCAGAAGCCAGGGAGCGGCGGTCTGATCGCGCTGGGCATGGGATTGTGGTTTCTGCGGATGCGCTTCGATGCCCTGCCGCGAACGCTGGCGGATCTGCGCGTGCGGCTGGCGCCGGTCGTAGTCTGGGGCGCAGTTGCGTTTGTGCTATTAGCACCGTACCTGGTGCGCAACATGCTTACCTTTGGCGTGCCGTTCTATTCGACTGAAAGCAAGGATGCGTGGGTGCTGGAGTACACGACGTGGGATCAGATCTATGCCGTGTATACGACTGAGGAAGGGTTGAACGGACCTGGCGCTCCCGACCGAAGCTGGATTCTGCGCTGGGGGTTCGACCGCACGCTGGTTAAAATGGAGCGGCAGGTGCGCGCACTGCGCGATTATCTGATCCCATCCTGGCAACACGCCCCCTTCAGGCTGAGTGAGTGGTTTGGACGCGCCGATAAGGATCGCCTGCTGTTCGATGCAGGAGCGTGGCTGGCGCTCTTTGGCGCCATCGCCGCGGTCATATCGCGTCGCCGCCTGATGACCCTGCTTGGCGCGGCGTTCGTGCCATACACGCTGTTCCTGATTGTCTACTGGCATACAAACGAAGAGCGCTACTGGGTCGTGGTGATGCCGTGGCTGGCGCTCTTTGCCGCTGCGACGGCGTGGAGCATCTACGACCGGATCGCTGCGCTGTCCGATGGTCGCTGGACGCCGTTTGGGCTGCTGGCGACTGTGGCTCTGATAGCGGCGATTATCGCGCCGTCGTGGTCCCCGATTGCCGAAAAGGTGCGCGATGAACCGAACCTGTACCGCGCCGACCTTAACGCCTATGCCTGGCTGAAGCGCAACACGCCGCCTGATGCGGTGGTGATGACGCGCAACCCCTGGCAACTCAACTGGCACAGCGAACGACCGGCGCTCATGATTCCGTACACGACCGACCGGGAGACCTTCCTGCGCCTGGCGCGCCGCTACAACGTGCGCTACCTGATGATCGACACGCTGCAACGCCCGGAACCGGAAGTGCGCCGCATGCTCGACGCGCTGATTGTCGATCCGGCGTCAGGGTTCCGCGAAGTGTATCGTACACCGGTGTACCGCGCCGATTTTCGCGGGGTGACGAAGGAAATGACCGCCATTGTGTATGAATTCCCGCAATGAAGGGAGAGGCAAGAGACAAGAGGCAAGAGGCGAACGTGGTGATGGTGTGAAGGTGGAAAGGTGCAGGTAGAGCCGTTGCATCGCAACGGCTCCGCTGCATTGCAACGGGTCCGCTGCACCGCAACGTCGCCACGCGGGCACAGATGGGGCGGGAAGCGGAAGATGCGCAGTTATTGTCTCTGTGCCTCTGTGGTCAGGTAATCAGCTATGCATATTCTCATGCTCACCTCGTCGTACCCGAAGTATGTCGGGGAGACGACAGCGCCATTCATCGAGTCAATCGCGGTCGCGCTGGTGCGGCGGCGGCACACGGTGCACGTCGTCGCGCCGTATCACCCCGATGTGCGGCGCGCGCCGGTCGAGTATGGGGTGCGATTGCACTTCTACCGCTACGCGCCGCACCGCGCCCTCAATGTCTACGGCTATGCCGAGTCGCTGCGCGCTGATGTCGGTCTGCGCCGCGCGGCGCTGGCAGCGGCTCCATTCGCGCTGGCGGCGTCGCTGCGAACGTTGTGGCGCCTGACGCGCCGCCATCAGTTCGACCTGATCCACGCGCACTGGGTGTTGCCAAACGGCGCGCCTGCGCTGATCGCTGCCCGATTGCGCCGGTTACCTCTGGTCGTCAGCCTGCACGGTTCCGATGTCTATCTGGCATCCAGGGGATGGCCCCTCGCACTGGGTGCAGCGGCGATCTTTCGCAGCGCAGGCGCTGTTACCGCCTGCAGTTGCGATCTGTATCAGCGCGCACTGCGGCTTGGCGCGCCGCCTTCGCGCACAACGGTCATTCCATATGGCGTCGATGCGCACGCCTTCCGCCCTGATCCGCGGGCCAGCGTACAGGTGCGCGCTGAATTGAACCTGCCCTCCGAGGCGCCAATCATTCTTGCTATGGGCAGAATGGTCTACAAAAAAGGGTTTACCTATCTGCTCGATGCTTTGCCGCACATACGCGCAGCTCACCCGTGCGCGACGCTCGTGCTGGCAGGGTATGGCGATCTGCGCGATGAACTGAAGGAGCGTGCCAGACGGCTTGGGGTTGCGGACGCGGTCATCTTTCCGGGTCAACTCCCGCGCGACCGCGCAGCGCGCTATGTCGCCGCCGCTGATGTGTACGTCGTTCCCTCAGTGCGTGATGACGCTGGCAATGTCGATGGTCTGCCCAACACGCTCCTCGAAGGCATGGGCGCGGCGCGTCCCGTGGTTGCAACCCGCACGGCTGGCATTCCCGATGTCCTGACCGATGGGGTGCACGGCCTGCTCGTGCCGGAACGCGACCCGGCGGCGCTGGCAGACGCAATCGTGCATCTGTTGAACAACCGCGATCGTGCAGCGCGCCTTGGCGAAGCGGCGCGCCGTCGAGTGCTGGAGGAACTCTCCTGGGACGTGACGGCGGCGCGTTTCGAGGAGGCGTATCATCGTGCGATGACGTAAGGCGAGGGGCGAGAGGCAAGAGGCGAAAGGTGTGAGGCGAGAGGCGAGAGGCGAGAGGCGAGGGGCAAGAGGCGAGAGGAGGAACAGGTAATGAGTGACGAGTGACGAGTGACGAGTGACGAGTAATACATAGAACCTCTGTGCCTTTGTGTCTTTGTGTGAGTAAGGCGTGAGGCATGAGGCGAGAGGTGCGAAAATTGCAGGTGGGAAGGTTGCAGGCGGAAAGGTTGAAACGAGGAGTCGCTGGCAGCCGGGCAGATGTTGCACAGCGGATGTTTCTGCTGAGTGTAGCCCTGACATTCCTGGCGTTCGGACTGCGCCTGTATCGCCTGGATGCGCAGAGTCTCTGGCTCGATGAGGGGAGTGCGTGGGTCGAGGTGACCGGCAAGAGATGGCTGACGCTCTTTGCCGAGTTGTTCAGCCCCAACGCCGGTTATCCGCTCTACCATCTGCTACTCAAGGCATGGGTCCTCGTAGCGGGCGATTCCGAATGGGCGCTGCGTTTCCCGTCAGTGCTGGCGGGGGCGCTGGCTGTGCTGGCGCTGATGGCAGCAGCCTGTGAACTGCGCAACTCTTCAGAACGGGCAGACGAGGGGTATGCACCGGCGGCGGCTGGCCTGATCGCGGCATTCTCGCCGTATGCCCTCTGGTATGCACAAGACGCAAAGGTCTACAGCCTGCTCATCCTGGCATCTGCGCTGTTGATCTGGACCCTCTTGCAGGCGTTGCGGTCGGATACGCCTCGCACCTGGTCGCTCTTCGCTGTGGCAGCCCTGATTAGCGTGTTTGTGCATCGTCTGGCGCTGCTGTCGCTGGCAGGCGCTGCACTTGTTATTACCCTGCACCTCTGGCGGCGTGGCTCAGGCGTTGTGCGCTGGCGGGCGATAGCATGGGCGATAGGGGCGCTGGCGCTGAGTGTCGCTGGCGTTGCTGGCGTGATTCTGGCGACACGCGATGAACGTATCAGCAGTGAGCGCAGCGCCGTCGGGATGCTCGAAGGAATCTGGTTCACCTTTGCGCATTTCAGCCTGAACCGCTGGCCCGACGAACTGGAAGGCTACCTGGGTTTGCCAGCGCTGATCTGGCTGCTGCCGTTTGGTGTGCTGACCGTATGGGGCGTAGCGTTGCTGCTGCGTGACGCGCGTGCAGGTCACAGCGGCGCGAGCGTCGTCCTCGGTTTGTTCCTGGCGCCGCTGGCGCTGTTTGCGATCGTTCACACCCTTGCGCCAGTGTATGAAGCGCGGTATGCCGCATCGGCGTTCCCGGCATGGCTCCTCATCCTGACATATCCGCTGCTTGCACGTCATGGCGACATCGATGCTTCACGTCCATTGCAGGGTTCGGTCACGCGCCCCGTCGCCGCAACACTGATCGTCGTCAGCCTGGCAGCGTGCGTTGCGACGCTTGTACAGCCGGAGAAGGGGCTGTTCAGCGGCGCTCCGGTCAAGGAACAGTGGCGCGAGGCGGTTGCGGCGCTCGCCGCGCGCGTCCATCCCGATGATCTGGTGCTGGTGCATCCTCACTATGTGATGCCGATGTATGCCTATTATGCACCCCGTGTCACACCTGATCCGCTGCCGCAGCCGGTCACGTTCCCTGTGTTCGCCGAGGGTGACACGTGCGGCATCGTCAACCCGACGCGACAGCAGATGCTTGAGTGTATCCGGCGCCGTTTCGAGCCGTTTTTCAATCAACAGGCGACCGGCAAAAAACGCGCGCTGTTGTTGATTGCGCCAGATCACGCGCGAACGGTCGATCCGCCCCCGTTATCGGTTGATCGTTTCGGGTGGGTCGGGTTGCGCTTCCAGTACCCGCAACGCACCTGGCCCTGCGGCGGCGTCGAGTTGGTTGGCGTGCTGCTGATGTGCCAGAGTTTTCCCGAAACATTCAACCCCGGCGGTCCGGGAACAATCCCGCAACCGGATCAGGCGCTCGAAGCAGTGTTTGGCGGCGAGTTGCGTCTGCGCGGCGTGACTCTGGCGCTTCACGGCGGCGCTGCACGGGCAGGCGGCGCGCTCCCGGTCGCCCTCTACTGGGAAGCGGTCGCGCCGCCATCCCGCGATTATCGCATGTTTCTCCACCTCTGCCGCGACTGCGAGACTCCGCCCGTTGCGAATGACGATGGACCGCCGCTTGGCGGGTATGCGCCCGCTGGACTGACCACCACCTGGCGCGTCGGCGATCCGGTGCACGATGAGCGTGCGCTGAGGCTGCCGCGTGACCTGCCGCCAGGTCGCTACACCCTGCTCCTCGGGGTCTACAGCGGCGATGGTGCGCCAGACACGCGCCTGCCGATCACAACATCCGCCTCAACGCTCCCTGAAAACCGTCTTGTGGTAGGAACCGTCGATGTCATAGCGCCGTGAGTAAGGGCGCTCCTCCGCGAGCGCCTAATCGG
>JANWXL010000136.1 GCA_025055265.1 Roseiflexus sp. | reverse complement strand
TATGCCGAGTCGCCTGCCTATGCCGAACAGATTGCGCGCGAACAACTTGGGCTGGCTGCCGAAGGCGATACAGTCGTGCTGCCGACGTTCGAGGATCGTCCTGCAAGTGAGGCAACGCCAACCCCGGTTGCACTGCCTGCGCCGACGCCGCAACTCAACTGGCGCGCCTGGATTCAGGCGTTGACAACAGGAGATACGCCGTAGACAGCAAAGACCCCGGAACGATCCCAGGGTCTTTGCGCTGCTGGATAATATGGCTACTCGCGCAGCCGCGTCGTTTCGCCGGTTGCAGGGCGATCCATCGCCGGGTGCAGTGCGTTGCCGGGATGGACGGTGATTGGTACGCTGGTCGTCTCCGGCGAGCGTGGGGTTGAACGTGGACGACGCAAGCCGCCGACAAAGCGCTGCACCTGTGTATCGATCTCCATCTCACGCCCGCGCGCCAGAATGCTGATGCCTCCCAGGAATAGCACGCCAGGGAACAAGAAGTCGATCAGCAGGAGCAGCCCCAATCCGACGCCCCACAGCCCAATCTGCACGGCTTCGGATGCGCGCGTCGCGCGCCGCTGGATATATGCCGCCACGCCGCCAGCAATCAGCGCCCCCGGCAGCAACAGCCACCACAGGTTCAGCCACCAGATGACGCCCAGGACGATCAAACCAATCCCAATCGCTGCTGAGCGACGGTTATCACGCACAAAGTTCATGGTTCTACTCCTTATCTTGTATCGCTCCATCTACACCGTAGTACGCCGAAGTGATCAGTTTTGTTGCATGCCGCATCTATGACGCTCTCCGTCATCATCGTCACCTGGAATGGCCTGCGCTTCCTGGATCCATGCCTGTGTGCGATCTCGGCGCAGCTTCAGCCCAACGACGAGGTGATCGTTGTAGATAACGGCTCGACTGACGGCACTGTCGAATGGCTGGCGCGCGCCTGGCAGACGGTGCGTCTGGTTGCGCTGCCGTCGAACCTGGGATTCGCTGGCGGCGTTAATGTCGGGTTGCGCGCAGCGCGCGGCGATCTGCTCTTGCTGCTGAACAACGATGCGTTCGTTGAGCCAGGATGTGTGCCCGCGCTGGTCGAAACGATGCGGCAGAACCCGCAGATCGGCGCCGTCGCCGGGGTGCTGACGTTCGATCATCGTCCTGAAATAGTTGCTTCGGCGGGCATTACCGCTCGCCGTGACGGGCTGGCGCTCGATCGGTGGACAGGACGCGATGTGCATTCGCTGCCGACGACGCCGCAGCCGGTGATGGGGGCAAGCGGCGGGCTGGCGCTCTACCGGCGAACCATGCTCAACGACATCGGGTTGATGGCGCCGGATTTCTTCAACTATCTCGAAGATGTCGATCTGGCATGGCGTGCACAGTTGCGAGGTTGGACGTGTCTTCTTGTTCCCAATGCCCGTGCACGACATATCTATTCCGCCAGCGGCGGGCAGGGGTCGCCGCTAAAGCAGCGGTTATTGGGACGCAACCGCTGGCGCGCCATCATCCGCTGTTTTCCGGATGGCGTGTTGCGCGCCTGCCTACCCTATATGCTGGCATACGATGCGATGGCGCTGGCATACGCGGCGCTCGCCCGCAAACCCGCGATGATCGCCGGACGCATCGAAGCGCTGCGCGACTGGTCGGCGCTTGTGCAGGAACGACGTCATATCCAGGCGCGACGCACCGTTCCCGATGATGCGTTTGCCTCCTGGCTCGAGCCGCCGCCGTCGCCGTGGCGGACATTGCAGGCGGCGCGGCGACTCGATATGCTTCTGGAGAGAAAGGCGCACTGAGGGTGCGAAGGTAGAAGGGTTGCAGGTTGAAGGCAGGAAGCCCTGCTGAGCTATCCGCCCGCTCGCCCGGCGCCTAAAGTCGCGGGCTACGGTTGCGAAGCCCGCCTTCGCGGGCTGGACCGGGCGATACCGAACTATTTTCTCAAACTCCATTAGTAGTCAGAAAACTTCGTTGACGGACTGATCATCCCGCTGCACCAGGATGCCGTCTGACAATGTATGCCCGGAACCCGCGCAATTACGAGACGCCCGCCTGCATCTTTCCCGCCGACCGGTCGTACTTCTGCTTGCGGCGAATGTCGCGCAGAGCGCGCCGGTTGCGGTAGACGGTGATAAGCACCGGCGTTGCGCCGGTATCGTTGATGACCAGCGTGGCGCCTTCCAGATGATGATACTTTTGAAAGGTCACCCGGTCATTTGGAATGTCGCGCCGACCGAGGAAGATATGCAGCACGCCGCCGCTGCGGATGCGACGCCCATGTCGCATGATAAAAGCCACCTCGTCGTCCTTCAGGTTGCGCTGCGCCTGGCGCAGACGCGCGTGGTTGCTAATGGCGATCATGGTTGCCTCCTCTGTTTATGTGCGGCGCCCGCTCTGTCTTCGGACATGGAGCGGTTTCACTATCTGTTGCTGTCAAGATAGCGTGTTTCTATGAACAGGATAAGACTGTTGCACTTTGCTTTTTTCATCTTTGTCCATTGACAAGTGTTGCGGCGATTGGGTATTATCTATGCACGTATGTTCTTAGGGGTTAGGGGTTAAGGGTTAAGGGTTAGAAGTTATGAAGGCCGGGAATTGATAGAGCGATCAACTAATCCCTGAACATTGGGACCGCACCTGGAGAACGGTCGGTGTTGGCTAAGCCTGTTGAAGCCAGCGCCGATCACGAGACAGTCAGCGGATGCAGGCGGTTGACCTATGACACAGCAACGTTCGTGGTATGAGGTGGTGCTGGAGTGTCAGGAGCGCGTGGCGCGCATCCGCGCGGTGCTGACGACAGGCGGCGCGTTGACGCCAGACCTCCAGGCAGACCTTGATGCCGTGATCCTCGCAATGCGCAACTGGATCTTCGGGCGGGCGCGCATCCTGGGACTGGACGAGGACGCTCGCAGCGATGTTCTGCTTGCAGCTATCAATCAACTACACAAAGACCTGCGCAGTCCCGGGTTCAGCAGCATGGAGCGCAGATTTGGGGCGTATATCTCGACGACGGTCAACCGTATTCTCCAGGAGCGAAACAATACACAGCAGAACATCTTATCTCCTACCGTGAGCCTGGACGCGCCGGTTGGCGACGACGGTCCGCCGCTCCACGAGGTGGTCGAAGATCCGACGTCGGAACGCCTTGTTGAAGCGCATCGCAGCGAAGACGAGCGCAGGCGATTGTATGAAGTGATTGCGGCGCTCCCTACAACTGAACGTATTGTTATCACCCATCGTCTGGAAGGAGTGCGCGGGACTGATATCGCACAGATGCTCGGAATGTCACCCGCAAATGTTTCGCACATCTACAACCGCGCGGTTAAACGGTTGCGTCAGACATTGACGACCAGGGAGTCACCATGAAAGACCGTTCGTACTTTATCGAGGCGGCGCTGCGTTACGAGGAACTGCTCGAGTCCGGCCAGATCATCAGCCTCGATGCGTTTGTGGCGCAGGAACCGCCAGAGGTGCGCGAGGATCTGCGCGCGTTTCTCGAGTTCAATCTGACGCTTGGCGAACTGGACGAGCCAGCAATTCTTTCGCCAGCGGAAGAAGCGGCTGCCAGCCGGGTCATGGCGCTGGCGCGGGCTGCTTTTGAGCGCGAATTGAGTGGCGAGCCGGTACAGAATCTGACCGATCTGCGCAAGGCGCGCCAGGTGACCGTCGGGCGACTGGCGCGCCAGTTGAAACTGCCGGTCGATCTGCTGGCGCGCCTGGAGCGCGGCAAAGTGCGCGTCGCCACCATCCCCGAACGATTGATCGAGCGCCTGGCTGATGCACTGCAAACCACCACGTCTACCGTTCAGGCAGCGTTGCTCGCGCCGCCGCCGGTCAGCGCAGCGGCGCGACTGAATGCTGAGGACGGGATCGTTGAGCCGGAAGAGCCGGTCGTCAGTTTTGCGCAGGCGTTTGCTGACAGCGCCCCAACTGACGAAGAACGGGCAGCCTGGGCTGATGTGCTGCCAGGCGCCTGACGCTCACTCAACAGAGCGCATATGAGTTCCTAATAGCATTTCCGGGCAAGGCAGACGCAACAGCGCAAGGACGCAAAGTCTGGTGATCGCATACCCGCCTGTGCATTTTTACGCATTTGCGTGAGCGCTTCTGAGAAACCCTCGCATGTGAACGCAGAAGCGTAACGGCGCAAGGCGTGCGTGGATGGGGTCATGAGCGTTCACATACAGCACATTCGCGCATCGGCGCGCGAGATCCGTCAAACCTACCTGGAACGCACCGGCGGCGCGTCCGATCAACCTCTGCCGCTCGATGATCTGGCAGAAACCCTCTGGGGGCTGACGGTCGTCCCGACGACGACGCTCGCTGAAGGCATTCAGGGGAAGGTCGAGCCGGAACTCCAGGTCATTCGGGTGCGACGCGATCTTCCGCCGACTCGCCTGCGCTTTGTGGTCGCGCACGAGATCGGTCATGTGGCGCTCGAAGGACTGACCGCCGGACCCTTCCGCGATACCGACGATACCCTCGACGAGCGCGCGGCTGGCGAGGGCGCCGATGAGACGGCAGTGCGCACCTACAATACGCGCGAGCGCCGCGAACGGGAGGCGAATCTTTTCGCGCTCGAACTGCTCGTGCCAGCGGAAGATCTCTGGCAGGCGGTTCAGCAACCGGGCTGGAGCATCGAGACGCTGGCAGCGCAATTCGCCGTGTCCTCCGATGCTATTCGCGCTCAACTGATGAATGTCTGTTGTCTTGAACCGCCGGGATCGAATGAAGCGCCAGTTGAAGCGCGCGCCGCGTCCTTCACCCCCGATGCGGAACAGCAGGCGGCGGTTGATGCGCCGCTGCCAGTGCTGCTTGCCGCCGGACCTGGCACCGGCAAGACGCGCAGCATCGTGGCGAAGTATGTTTCATTGGTGCGTCAGGGGGTTGATCCGGCATCCATTCTGGCGCTGACGTTCTCAAACCGCGCGGCGGAAGAAATGCGCGAGCGGATTATTGCAGCGCTCCGCCAGGAAGCGCCGCACCTCGCCGGGCGCGTTGAGATCAGCACCTTTCACTCGTGGGGGTTGAATATGCTGCGCATCTACGGTGCACGTCTGGGGCTGCCGGTCGATGCGCGGCTGCTCGATACCGCTGATATCTTCATCCTGCTCTCGAAGCGCCTGAGCGACCTGGGACTGGATTATTTCAAAGACGTGCGCGAACCGACCCGTCATCTGCTGGCGATCATCCAGGCGATCAGTCGCATCAAGGATGAACTGCGGTCGCCGGAGGAATTTGCGCCTCTGGCGGAAGCCGAAGCGCAGCGTCTGGTTGAAGAAGCGGAACGGGATCATCCGGGGACGACTCGCAAAGCTGCTGAGGCGCGCGAACGCGCCGCACGGCGCGCTGCCGCTCTACGCGAACTGGCGAAGGTCTACCCGCGTTATGAAGCCATCTTACGCGAATCGGGCGCGCTCGATTATGGCGACCTGATCGTGCTGCCGGTCAGGGCGCTGCGCGATCATCCAGTAATCGCCGCCGATCTCCGCCGTCGCTACCGTTACCTGCTCGTTGACGAGTTTCAGGACATTAACTATGCTTCGGGCGAGTTGATTCGGCTGCTCGACGGCGGGCGCGGGCAGGTCTGGGCGGTCGGAGACGCCTGGCAGAGCATCTACCGTTTTCGCGGCGCTTCCGCTGCGAACCTCGACGAATTCACGCAGCACTATCCAGAGGCAAACATCCGCTATCTGACGCGCAACTATCGCTCGCTGCAAGCAATCCTCGACGCCAGCGCGGCAGTGATGGCGCGCGATCCGCGCGCTGCCGAACGACCTCTGCTTGTAGCGCAACGCAACGGCGGCGGCAGTCACATCGTCGTTGAGTGGGTTGCGCCGTCCACTCAGGACGAATACGCCGCGATTGCGCACGACATTTTGCGCCGGACGCGACCGCGCAATCGCCGGCTGGCGCCGGGCTGCCTGGCGTGGCGTCGGATGGCACGCTCTGGAAGGATGAGGCGGATGGAGCGGCGTCCCTCGCTTTCGCTCCGTCGGTGGCGCTTCCGCGATCACGCGATCCTCTGCCGCACCCACGAACAGGCAGGCGCGCTGGCTGCCACGCTCGAAGCGCACGGCATTCCCGTCGATCACATCGACAACGTGTTCGACGCCTCCGCAGTGAAGGATGCACTGGCAGTCTGCGCTCAGGTCGGCGCAACGAACAGCGCTGGTCTGTTACGCGCCCTGACGTTGCCCGAACATCGCCTCGACCCTGCCGATCTCAACCGGCTGGTCGATCTGGCGCGGCGCAGTCAGCAGGCGCTGCCACGGGCTGCGCGCGACCCGCAGATTCTCGCTCAACTCAGCGAAGCAGGGCAGCAGGCGCTCGCGCAGCTCCGGGCGATCGTCGAAGCGCTGGAGGGCGAAGGAGACGCCTGGCAGGTGTTGACAGCATACCTGTTCCGGCACAGTCGGGTGATGCGCGAGCGGTTAGTCTGCGCTGCACAGGGAGATATCCGGGCGCAGCGCGAACTCGCTGCACTTGGTCAACTCCTCGCAATTGCGCGCAACTTTGTGCGCACGGCGGAACCAGACGAGTGTGGCGCGCCGCATTTTATCGACTACATTCGCGCACTGCGCGCCGCTGGCGTGCGTCCGCGACCGTCGATCAGCAGTCAGACGGACGCTGTGCGAGTGATGACTGTTCATGCTGCGAAGGGGTTGGAATTTCCAATCGTGTACGTACCGGGGTTGCAGGAAGGGCGCTTCCCGGCGCGCGGCAATCAGCGCGGCATTGCGCTGCCCGACGGTCTCATTCGCGGTCCTGTCGAGAGTGAAGATCAGGAGGAGCGTTACCTGCTCTACGTTGCGATGACCCGCGCGCGCGATCGCCTGGTGCTCAGCCGGGCATTGACGCGCGGCGACGGCGCGAAGCTGGCGGAGCGCTCATCGCTGCTGCCCGGCGACGGCCAGGGGAATGGCGTCCCGTGGCGCATACGAGTGATAGAGAGCGCGGTGAACTGCCCAACGCCAGCGCCCGACATGCGCCTGCACGACACGCCGCAGCCGCGTATGCCGCTGCCAGCGTCGAGCATTGATCTCGATGGATGCAGGCGGCGCTTCCTCTACCAGTATGTCTACCAATTGTACGACGATCTCTCCCCATTTTTGCGCATGCACCAGGCGATCCGCGAATGCGTCAAGACCCTGACCACACAGGCGCGCGGCGGTGTTCTCCCTGCCAATGAAGCCGACCTGCGCACCCTGGTGTTCGGTCAGTTGCAACGTTACGACCTCGACAGCGTTCTATACGCCGACGATTACGCCGCCGAGACGCTACGGCACGTACAAACCGTATGGGACGACCTGCGCAACGGGCGGATCACCCCGGCGCACGTGGACCGGAAGGTGATCGTGCGGCGGCCTGCCGGGACTATTGAGGTGCGGATCGATCGCGAAGAGACAGACAATGGAGCGACGCGCTGGGTGTGGGTGCGACCGGGTATGCCGCGCAGCGACGATCATCTTGAGGAGCGGGTGATGTTGTACGCCCTGGCGCGTCAGGAGATGCCCAACCCACCGGATGAGATCGTCATCGCCTATACTGGAACCGGCGAAATGCGGCGCGTCACGCCTCAAGAGCGCGTGCTGGCGAACCATACAGCAAAGATCGACCGTCTGCTGGAGGCTATGCGCGCGCGCCGCTGGGAGCCGTCGTTCGGACCGCAGTGCGATGCATGTCCATTCAATCTGATCTGTCCCGTGTAGGAGAGCGAAGGTTGAAAGTTGCGTATTGAACACGCAACATTCCTCCCCCCTTTCTCAGTTTCTTATCAGCATCCACCGCATCCATCGCGTGCTATAATCGAAAAGCGTCGATGGCTTTTTTGAAAAGTGCTGTAGTGCTCTTGGAGAGGTGAGCATGTCGCGCTGGAGCGCCCTCGGGAATCTATGGTCAACGTTGCGCGAGATCGATGTTGGCGCTATCCAGGAAGAAGCAGAACAGCCGCTCAGCATTGTCGCCATCGGGCACGATGCAGCATTGACGGCTATCGACAGACTGGCGCACCGCGGTCCCAACCGCTATCCTCCGGCTGGCGCTCCAGCTCTGACGCTCCTGTCGTTGCGCGACGCTGCTCGTTTCCCCGATCGCCTGAGCGCCGCCGATATGTTGATCCTGGCGATTGATAGCCGGGTCGGATTGACGGAACGGGACGCAGCCGCACTGGCGCAGATCGATCGCCTGCCGCGCCCTGTCCTGTTGATCCTCCTCTTTGGCACGCGTCTCGCGCCGGGGAGCGCGCCGCTTCCGGCGTCCGCCGCCGCGCGCGCAGTCACGATTCCAGATGTCGACTACGTCGATGCGACGCAACGTTTTACCGACGGTCTGCTCGAACATCTGCCAGCGACGCATCATCTCGCAGCGGCGCGGCGGTTGCCGGGCATCCGCGCCACATATGCCCGTCGCCTGATCGACTCGACCTCGATGACGAATGCCGCCTATGCGCTGGCATCGAGCCTCCCGGAGCAGATCCCGATCCTGGGCATCCCGTTCGCCGTGGCGGATATTCTGGTGCTCACCAAAAATCAGGCGATCATGGTCTATCGTCTGGCGCTGGCATATGGTGCGCCGCCTGATTTTCGTCAGCGAATCGCTGAAGTGATGCCTGTCGTCGGCGGCGCCTTCGTCTGGCGCGAAATTGCCCGCACGCTGGTCGGTCTGGCGCCAGTCTGGGGGATTGTGCCAAAAGTCGGCATTGCCTACGCTGGCACGTATGCGACAGGCATGGCGGCCTGGCGCTGGTACGAGAAGGGCGAACTGGTCCCGCGCGAGGAACTCAGACGGATTGCACGCGAAGCGCAGGCGCTTGGTCAGGAGAAGGCCCGCCAGATCATTGCACAGGCGCAGGCGACCCGGGAAGCGACGGGCAATGCCGTGAGAGAAGCGGCAAGCCGTATGACCAGCCTGGGTGATCGGATTCGAGAACGCGGTCGTCACGCGATGCATCGTGTGCATCATCGCCTGCCGGTTCGCTTTCGCGCTACGACGAACGCTGCCAACTCAGATCGACTGCCAGAGGAGCACTGACTGTGGAACGTTTTATCATCGAAGGCGGTCATCGCCTCAGCGGCAGCATCCGACCGTCTGGCAACAAGAATGCCGCCCTCCCGTTGCTTGCTGCAACCCTGTTGACCAACCACGAAGTCGTTCTGCATAACATCCCGCAGATTGGCGATGTGGCCACGATGATTGGCTTGCTGGAGCGACTCGGTGCGCGTGTTGAACGTCGCGGCTCGCATAGCTGGTCGGTGCGCACCAACACCGTCGGCGCGGCAGAACCCGATCCTGCGCTGGCGCGCAAGATCCGCGCCTCAGTGCTGCTCGCCGGTCCGTTGCTCGCACGACGCGGATATGTGACCATCCCCCGTCCCGGCGGCGATATGATCGGGCGACGGCGGCTCGACACCCACCTCAACGCGCTGCGCGATCTCGGTGCAGCGGTTGAAGTTACGCCAACCGCATACATCCTGCGTGCTGAACGGTTGCGTGGCGCTGACATTTTTCTCGACGAAATGAGCGTTACCGGCACTGAGCAGGCGATCATGGCCGCCGTGCTCGCCGAAGGCGACACTATCATCAGCAACGCCGCCTCAGAACCGCACGTCCAGGATCTCTGCCATTTTCTCAACCGTCTGGGTGCGCGCATCGAAGGGATCGGCACCAACCGCCTGTGCATTCAGGGTGTGTCGTCGCTCGGAGGCGGCGAATACACCATCGGTCCCGACTTTATGGAAGTGGCGTCGTTTATCGGACTGGCGGCGGTGACGCGCAGCGCGCTGCGCATCGTTGGCGCGCGACCATCCGAACACCGCATGACGCGCATCGCATTTGGGCGGCTGGGCGTCTCCTGGCGCGACGAAGGGGACGATATTGTTGTGCCTGCCGAGCAGGAGTTGTGCATCCGCGATGATGTGCACAACGCAATCCCGAAGATCGACTCATCGCCCTGGCCCGGGTTCAATCCCGACCTGATCAGTATCGCCATTGTAGTGGCCACGCAGGCGCGCGGTACGATCCTGATCTGGGAAAAAATGTTTGAGAGCCGGCTCTTTTTCGTTGACCGGCTGATTGGCATGGGGGCGCGGATCGTGCTGTGCGATCCCCACCGCGTCGTGGTCGTCGGTCCAAGCCAGTTGTACGGCGAACCCGACGGATTGCCAAGCCCCGACATTCGAGCGGGCATGGCGCTGTTGCTGGCGGCGCTGTGCGCTCAGGGGCGCAGCGTCATCTACAACATCGGTCAGATTGATCGCGGTTACGAACGGATCGATGAACGCCTGCGCACGCTGGGAGCGCACATTGAACGCGCCCGCTGATCAATCGCGCAGGCGGTAGACAACCAGCGGCTGCGGACCGCTCAGATCGCGCAGCACTACAACAACATCATCGTGATCGACGGCGCCGCGGCTCAACGGATCGAAGTTGCGATCACCTTCGATGTAGTAGTAATACACCACGCCATTCAGACGGAAACCGCGGACATTACTGGAGCGCACTACGATGCCGGGCGCCGCTTCGATCAGCGGATCATCGAAGGTTTCATCGAGGCGAGAGCGAACGGCTGCGCGGAGAGTCTCCGTCTCCAGCGGCGTGAGCGAGGTGTACGGCGTGAGCAGGAGCGTCGCCAGAGCAATGAGCAGCGCACTGAATACCAGCGTATTGATAGCGAACAATGCCCAATAGAAGCGTATGCCGCGCGATGAAGCAGCAGTCGTTCCACGAGCGACTGCCGCCGACGAATACGGCGCATGGATCACGGCATCCCTCCTCCCGCGTTCCCGCAGCGTGGTCTTCCTGTTATAATCAACGACAATATCATCGTATATTGGCAGTGCGAAAAAACGATGGTCAGTGGCTGAAACATTGCTGAGAATGTTCTCATTCACGCATTCCATGCTGAAACAGCGCGTTTTGGCAGCCGTAACCATCGTGCTGGGGATAGTGGAAGGAGCGCTGATTGCGCGATTCGTCCTGCGCCTCTTTGCCGCCCGTCCCGACAATCCGGCGGTTCAGGCGCTGTACGCGGTGACCCAGCCGATCATCGCACCGCTGCAAGCGCTTGATGCAGGGCAACCGCAGTATGGCGCATCGCTCGAATTCGCAACACTGACGCTCCTGGTTGCACTACCTCTTATCGCTGCGCTTATGTGGAGGAAGGCGAAGTGAATACGCAAAAGGGCGTTGTAAGAATTGCAAGGCCTGGCGTATTGGTATCAGCCTTTTCGAGCGGCGCTGTAGTTCTTGGTTCTCGGTTCTTGGTTCTCAGTTCTTGGTTCTCAGTTCTTGGTTCTTGGTTCTCGGTGCTTGAATTCTCAGCCAGGAGGCTCCTGATGGACCCATTGCAGTTGCTGATCCTGCTGGTTATCGCAGGAATTTGCGGCGCTGTCGCAGAATTGATCGTCGGTTTCAGCCCGCCCGGGTTGCACATCATGCTCGTGTCGATCATCGTCGGCGTTATTGGCGCCTTTATCGGCGGATGGGTCGCTGAAGCAATCGGTCTGCCGCCGATTACTGAGATCCGCGTCGGCAATATTCGTCTGAACCTGCTGTACACCATCCTTGGGTCGACGCTGCTGCTCGTGATCCTCCAGGCGCTGCGCAGCGGACGACAATGGTTTTCGATCAGGAGGTAGGGATTAGGGGTTAGGGGTTAGGGGTTAGGGGTTAGGGGTTAGGGTGCGATTGCGGGAAGGGTCATGCGGAACACCATTTCGTCTGCATTGCGATGAACGGTCAGCGTGCCATTGTGCTGCTCAACGATGCTGTAACTCAGCGGCAATTCAATACCGCTGGCCTCACCGCGCACCGGTCCGTCCGGTTCGAACAACCGATGCATATCGGCATCATCAATAGGAACGCCGGTGTCGGCAAACTCCACCACAGCCTGATGCATCGCCCCCTCAGGCTGCTGGTACGTGCGAACCGTCAACCGTCCCCCGCGGGGCATGGCATAGACGGCATTAAGGATCAGGTTATAACAGGCATAGCGCAGATGACCAGCGAACCCTGGCACGCGCGGATCGTCGGGCGTAAAGTCACGCCGCAGATCAATCGCACGCTCTCGCAGAATATCGTCAGCCTGCTGCAGCGCCTGTTCGAGAATCCGGTTTAACGCAACTGGGCGCTTTCCCTGTCCCGATGAGCGGTACAGATCGAGCATCCGCCGCACGCTGGCGATCACGCGCTCCGTTTCCTGCTGCGCCATTGCCAGATAACGCTGACGTTTCTCGTCGTTGAGCGGGCGGTGCTGCAACAGATAGAGCGTGTTGGCAATTGCCTGAAGCGGATTGTTGATCTCGTGAGCCAGCGCTGCCGTCAGGCGGCCCACCAGCGCCAGACGCTCAGTGTGCGCCTGATCGATCTGCTGCATCCGCTGCTGCAATTGCGCCTCGCACTCGGCAGCGCGATTGAGCGTGGCGCCAATCAGCGTAGCTGCCGCCTGCAGACATGCGCCGATCTCGGCATTGTCGTTCGCGCCATCGGGAAGCGCAGCGATGATGACGCCACTCGCTGCGCCGCCGGTGAATGGTGCGCAGATGAGCGATGCATGGGTCGCCAGGGCTCGCTCCCAGGAAGCGGGAGCAATCTTGCTCGTCATGGATGCAATCACATGTTTCTGCGCTATGGCTGCGCCGCAAAGACTGCCAGACAGCGACAGCGCAACTGGCAACGTCGGCGCTCTCCCGAATGACACAGCCTGTCTGATGCACAGCGGGTCGTCTTCCGCTAGAATCACGTAGCCGCGCAACAAAAACGGCGCTGCACCAAGCCGCGCCGCAATTGCATCAAGCGCATCGCCAGCCGTGCGACACTGCGTCAGCGCCATCCCGGTCTGCGTGATCCACGCCAGATACCCGCTATGTTGCGGCAAAGCGAAGCTTTCACCATGCCCGTCGTGCAAACGAGCACTCTGTTCGGGAAGTGCAAACCCTGTTGTGTTACGTTGTGACACGTTCAACCACCGTAGCGTCGGCGCAGTTCAGCCCAGACATCCTCAATCGTCATGCCCTGATGTTGCAGCAGCACCAGCAAATGATACATCAGATCGGCGATTTCCCAGGCAATCTCAGAGGATGAGCCGTTTTTCGCTGCAATGATCACTTCTGCCGCTTCCTCGCCGATTTTTTTGCCAATCCGATCAACGCCTTCTGTAAGCAGCTTTGTTGTGTACGACCCCTCTTTCGGGGCGGATGCACGCTGTGCAACAACATTGGCGAGGTCGGTGAGAATAACGGAGGATGGTGTGCGTGTTTCGGTCAAATCGCCTTCAAGGGTTTGATGAAAGCAACTCACGCGACCGGTATGGCATGTGGGTCCAGCTGGTTCCGCCAGCACCAGCAACGTATCGCCGTCACAATCCTGCCGGATTTCGACCAGACGGAGCACATTGCCGGAGGTTTCGCCCTTGCGCCAGAGCGCCTGCCGGCTCCGACTCCAGAACGTCACCATGCCCGATGTCAGCGTCTGCTGCAACGCCTCCTCGTTCATGTATCCCAGCATCAGCACTTCGCCGCTCCGCGCATGCTGGACGATTGCCGGGATCAGCCCTGCTTCATTAAACCGCATACAGACGATGTCCACTCCACCGTTTCGCACAACCCCTACCCCATATGGCAGGCGTTGGCTGAGCCTGTCAATGCCAGCGCCTGCCGCATGGCAACAGGCGCATCAGGTTCGTGCGTACTGCTCTAGTGCAGAAAGTGTCGTCTTCCAGTAAACACCATCGCCATCCCAAGCCGATTGGCAGCCGCGATCACCTCATCGTCGCGCACCGACCCGCCGGGCTGGATGACTGCCGTCGCCCCAGCCGCAGCCGCGATCTCAACGCTGTCGGGGAACGGGAACAACGCATCGCTGGCAATGACCGATCCGGCAAGGGAGAGACCAGCGTTCTGCGCCTTCCACACCGCCACCCGCGTGCTATCAACGCGGCTCATCTGCCCGGCGCCAATCCCCAGGGTGCGATCAGCAGCGGCGAACACAATCGCATTCGACTTGACGTGCTTCACAACCCGCCAGGCAAAGCGAAGCGCTGCGCGTTCAGCATCGGTCGGCGCTCGGTGCGTCACTACCTGGAACGGCTCCTCATCAAGCGGCGCGAGGTCCGGCTCCTGCGCCAGGATGCCGCCAGGAACGCTGTGGTACGCCAGCCCGCGCGCCTGACCGACGGGACGCAGGGCGCGCATCAGGCGGCGATTTTTCTTCCTGCGTAGCAGCGCAAGCGCATCATCGGCGAAAGCTGGCGCAATGACGATTTCGGAGAAAATCTCATCAATCGCCTGCGCCAGCGGTAGATCGAGCGTCTGATTCACGGCGATAATGCCGCCAAACGGCGCTTCGCGGTCGGTGGCAAACGCCTTTTCCCAGGCTTCGAGCGGCGTGGCGCCAATCCCGACGCCGCACGGGTTCGTATGTTTGACAATTGCCAGCGCCGCCCCTTCCGACGGATCAAATTCCTCGATCAACGACTGCACCGCAGCAATGTCGAGGATATTGATGTACGACAACTCGCGCCCGTGCAGTTGCTCAAAGAATGTGTGGAAATCGCCGTAGAGCGCCGCGCGCTGATGCGGATTCTCGCCGTAGCGCAAATCCTGCGCCTTACGGAATGCCAGCGGCAGCGTTTCCGGGAAGAGTTCATCGGAGAGATACCCGGCGATAGCAGCATCATACGCAGCGGTATGGGCAAACGCGCGCGCTGCCAGGCGCCGCCGCAGCTCAGGCGTCACCGTTTCGGTGCGCAACGCCGTCAGCACAGCGTCGTAATCGTCGGGGCTGACTACCACCAGCACCGATTCGTGGTTCTTGGCAGCAGCGCGAACCATGGCGGGACCGCCGATGTCGATCTGTTCAATCGCTTCCGCCAGGGTGGCGCCGGGGCGGGCAATTGTTTCACTGAAGGGATAGAGGTTGACAACGACGAGATCAATGGGCGTAATGCCATGAATATCAAGCGCTGCTATGTGGTTCGGGTCATTGCGGCGCGCCAGAATGCCGGCGTGAATGGCGGGATGGAGCGTTTTCACCCGCCCATCGAGGATTTCGGGAAAACCGGTGACATCGCTGACCAGTCGAACCGGAATGCCAGCCGCGGCAAGCGTTCGCGCCGTGTTGCCAGTCGAAATGATCTCAAAGCCGAGTTCGACGAGACCGGCGGCAAACGCTTCGATGCCGCGCTTATCGGAAACGCTTACAAGCGCACGCACGCTGCGCCTCCATTGCAACATTTCTCGGAAAGGTTGACGCAACGACGCAAAGGCGCAAAGTATTTGTAGGAGAATGGGCCGGTGAAGCGTTTGGATACGCTGCTTGAACGTGTGGTAGAACCCTGGAGCATCTGGTCAACCTTTGCGCAAGATGTTCTTAATATGCCGTCTGCCGCTTCAATCGAGAGCTGGCGTATTTCTCGAATTTTATTGTACCACAGAGCACAACGTGCAGTTTCCTGATAGGAAGATCAACCAAAACCCGGACAATCACGCCCACACTCGCGGAGCATTGGCGTTGGCTGAGCCTGTCGAAGCCAACGCCAACCGCGAGATGGTCAACGTGAGCAAGGTTGTTCAGTGTCTGGTTGATCGCTCTATGAGATGATCCGAAGCGCACCGAAGGAAGGCATGGATAAAGCTGCCCGCGCTGCCTGCACAACGCAACGTAAGGGCAGGTCTGAGACCTGCCCTCAGGTCTGAGACCTGCCCCATACGCCGCTCAATGAGACCGGTCGGGCGGCGCTGTCCGCTATCGCGGGTCAGGACGCAGCGTAGGGCAATGGCTGATGCGCTGCGTTTCCCCGTCAACTCATAGCCGCACCCGAATGCGGGATGCACACGCAGGCAAACGCCAAAGCGCCGGGTCCGCCACCCCGGTGTCTGAACAATGTCAGCGCGGTTGCCAGACCTCGGCGCCTTCCAGCAACGATCTGATCTGCTGCGGGAAGCGGTCGAAATCGATCGGCTTGCCAATGAACCCATCGAACCCGGCGGCGCGGGCGCGCGCCACGTCCTGCGGCAGAACATTGGCGGTCACTGCTGCAATGCGGGTAGCGCGCAGTCTCGGATGAGTGCGCAATTGATGCAGCACCTGATATCCATCTTCGTAGGGGAGTTGAATGTCGAGCAGCACAAGATCGACACGTGGCATGGTCTCGATCAGTTTCAGCGCCTGTCGACCGGATGCGCGCGCATTGACGTAGTGAACGCCCATCATGCGCAGCAGATCGGTCGCAATCATCAGATTGTTCGCGTCGTCCTCTATGACCAGGACATACGCATCTTCTGGACGAATCGGGGTCATGATAGTTCTCCGTGGCGAGGATGCGACAGTGCTTCAGTTCGGGACCGTATATGATGACATTCTGGCGGTCAGGAGCTCCATCATGCGATCAAGCAGGCGTTCTGGCGACGTATCGCCTTTGGCGAGCAGGGCTTTGACGCGCTGCGCAAGATAGGTGCGTTCCTGAACGCTCAGGTCTTTTGCCGACAAAACGATTACCGGAATGTGCCGGGTGTGCGGGTTACCCTCCAATCGCTCCAGAATTGCAAACCCGTCGATCCCCGGCATCATCAGGTCAAGAATGATCAGATCAGGATGCAGGTTGACAATCGCCTCCCAACCGCGTGCGCCATCACGCGCCGTATGCACCTCATACGAACCGGTCTGATTGAGCGAGCTGGAGATGATTTCGAGCTGATTCGGATCGTCATCGATAACGACAACAGTGGCGTCTTTGCGCACCAGTTGCGCCACAGTTGCGCGCAATAGCGACTCATTGACCGGTTTGATCAGATACGCGCTGGCGCCTAGCTGAAAACCGAGGCGTTTCTGCTCAACGATCGTGTAGAGCGCCACCGGAATGGTGCGCAGCTCTGGATCCGCTTTCAAATCCGCCAGTATTGCCCACCCATCACGATGCGGCATAAGCACATCCAGAATAATCGCCGCTGGTTTGACGCGTCGCACCTGTTCTATCGCGCGACGGCTGTCGGTCACTGCGACGACCGTGTATCCGTCGCGCGACAGATAACTGCGCACAATCTCGACAGCAGCCAGATCGTCGTCGATCACCATGATGATCGCAGCGCTATCGTGAGGTTCATCGATCACCGTCGGTTCAGGCGGCAAGGAGGGAGAAGGCGCAGACGCTATCGGCAGGCTGAACGAGAAAGTCGAACCGACCCCTACCGTGCTTTCGACCCACAACCGACCGCCGTGCAGATCAACCAGGCGACGACAGATTGTCAGACCTAACCCTGTACCCTCATAGCGGCGGTTGCTGGCGTTATCGAGCTGGCGAAACGCCTCGAAGATCGTGTTGATCTTCTCTGGCGGAATACCGATGCCCGTGTCGCTGACGTGAATAACGACCTCGTCGCCGTGTCGCTCAGCGCGCACGGTGATGCTCCCAGAGTCGGTGAACTTCGCAGCATTCGAGAGCAGGTTGAGCAATATCTGCCGGACGCGGGTATGATCGGCATACACCAGCGGCAGGTCTGGAGGGATGTCGCTGCGCAGCTCGATCGGTTTCTCCCTGATCAGCCCTGCTGCCGTCGCCATAGCGCCCTGGATGAGGTCACGAACCGCGAACGGCTCGCGAAAGAGTTCCATCCGACCGGCTTCGATCTTCGACAGATCGAGAATATCGTTGATCAGACCCAGCAGATGTTCGCCGCTCTGCTGCACCCGGTTCAGGTAATCGAGCTGCTCGGGCGTCACGGGTCCGCGCGCGCCGGCGCTGATAATGCGAGTAAAGTTGATGATCGAATTCAATGGCGTGCGCAGTTCATGCGACATATTCGCCAGGAATTCGCTCTTGATCCGGTTCGCCTGCTCGGCTGCGGCGCGCTCGGTTGCTAACCGCACATTCTCGCGCATGGCGATCATCTGGCGAACGATGACAATCGCTGTCAGCGCCGCTGCACCAATGATCAGATCACCGAGCGGTCTCGTCCAGTTCTGAACGGTCACCGCCAGCAGCAATCCGAAACCGACGACAATGCCAGCATAGGGGAGCAGGTTGAGCGTGGTCGTTGCGCTGCCGCTGGTTACAGGCTGACCTGCCGACACAGTCCTGTCGGTGAGTTGCAACTGGCTGGCGACAGCAAAGATGGCATACGCCATAATCCACAAGCTGCTGGGCCACATTCCTTCCTGGTACGTCTCGCTCATCATCATGCTTGAGTAGCCGAGGTCCCCCGCAAGGAAAGCCAGCAATCCAAGTCCAAACATATGCATGGGAAGGTTGTTGCGCCAGTTGTCGCTTCTGAGCGCAATGCGAACTATGCCGAACAGGACGATCAGATCGCCGATCGGGTATGCCAGAGTCAGCGCCGTCAGCCATGGATCATCCATTCCGGCGCCAGCGCGCGGTAGTACGCTGAAAAACCAGATCAGCATGCTGCCGCTCACCAGCACCGCTCCGGCGTCGAGCCGGAAGGCGACCCGTTCCGCGCGCTGACGCGGAGCAGTGGGCAACAGGAGCAAACCAATCAGGGTCAGCGGATAGAAAGCGAGCCAGAAGAGATCGGCCCACGAAGCAGCAGGTTCCTGGTGGAGCGCCTTCGCATACACGAGCCAGATCACGTTTCCCAACCAACTGGCGAGGAATGCACCTCCAAAGAAAAGCCAGCCGCGCCGTATTTTTGCAGGCAGGTGCGGGGCGCGTGCAACGCGAAACGCGAGCAGAGCCGCGATTGCGCTGGAAAACAAATACCCCGCTTGTGCCAGCCAGCTGCGAGTGTCTGCGTCGCCCCACGCGAGCGCTATCCAGACAGCGCAGGGCAGGGTGAGAACCATGGAGAGGATCGCCAGCGCTCCTCCCCAATCGCGCGCCCAGGATCGAAGCGCACGCTGAACGACGTATCCGCGTGACATAGCGAATTTCCTTCCAGTCTGATGCGCAGCTCATCGTCCCCTGGTCGGACGACGCGCCTGCGCTTGTACGACCGCGGAGATCCGAAGGCGATAAGACGTATAACTGCCTGTGATGATAATTGAGGAGTATAACCAGGGCGTAACCGCTTCGAGCGGGATCAAGAGTAGAAGGTCGCAGGGTGCAGGTGGAACAAAGTGGGAAAGCGGCGGCCAGGAAAGATTGAGGGTCGCAGGAGAGAAGTCTCTTAACCCCTAACCCTTAATCTCTAACCCTAACCCCTGAAGACCTGCTCGGCGAACGAGCGCATGCGCACAAGCGGGTCGCTGATGCGTTCGGCGCCGAAGGCGCGAGTTGCCGAGGTCTCAAAGAGGTTCAGCGCGGTCGTGACCTGTTCAGGGGTCGCGGTATCCTGATCGTGGATGCCAGCGCGGACATATGCTTCGACCAGCAGCGCGCGAGCTGGAGGACCAAGCGCCTCCAGGACGATGCGTTCGAGCTCGGGGAACAGCGAGTCAGTGAGATTCGTGTCGCGTTTTTCAACCAGCCCGCTCTCGAGCAGGCGGTTCAGAATCTCGCACGTGCGCGCTTCGCCCAACCCGCTCCGCTGCGCAATATACCCGACCGTATTCTTGCCGTTCACCATGGTCAGCACGCGCCACTCATCGGCTTCCAGGCTGATCTCACTGCC
>JANWXL010000125.1 GCA_025055265.1 Roseiflexus sp. | reverse complement strand
GCGCGCAGTCGTTGCGCGGCGATGCGCCCGACGGCAGTGCGTAGGCGCGTCCAAGCGGCGCGACCTGCACCAGGTACGGCGTGTCCGCCCATTCAGGGTGGATTTCCAGTACGGCACGCTCGAATATCTGACGTGTCACGCCATTTTCGACGCTGGCTGGCGCCAGCGGCGGACCGAACAGGTCGTTGCCGCCGTGCATCCGCCAGTAGCGCCAGAGGATTGCCGGTACAGGAATGCCGTTCTCAATCCGGTCTTGTGGCGCGGAAAGCAGTTCTTCCGCGGTCGCCAGCACCGCCTGGACGCCTGCCAGGTTCTGATCGAACTCCGGTTCCGTGCTGGTGACCAGTTCGGGAACGATGGCTGCGATCCCCAGGCTGGCTGACCAGTCGTGCATGCCGCCGGTGATGACGTACTGTTCCCAGAATCGGGTGTAGCGGTAGCCGCTGGCAGCGGCGTAGGTTTGCGCCATTGCGATGGATGGCGGGTGTTCACAAAACGCGGGGAACACGTTGCCAGCCGCCGAGTGCAGGAAAATCGCGCCCCAGGCGTCGAGCAGGAAACTGCGCAGCACCCGGCTCTCGACCTCCGAGTCGGGGTAGGGTCCGCCGGTGTCGGAAACGATGCCATACGCGCCGAATACCCTCACGCGCCAGTCGTTGTCGGGGCAGGCGTCGAAACCGGTGTTCATATTGCGGTTGAGATCGACGCCGCGTGCGTTGAACCGCGTCCCGAGCGCCAGTCCGTCCGGGTTGATCGTAGAGATAATGTAGAGGCGCACAGCGGGCGAGACCTCGTGCGGGTTGGCGCGGAAATGATCGGCGAGCATGGTCGCCAGCGCGTGCGTGTTGGCTTCCGGCGCACCGTGCGTGTTGCCGATAATCACCAGCTTCATCGGTCCATCGCCGATGCGCAGTGCAGTGATCGGACGCCCCTGCGCCGACGCGCCAATCGTCAGCTCCTCCACGGTCGGCTGGCGCACTGGCGCGGCGTGGAGCGAGATTGGGATAAGGAATAGAAGAAGGACGAGGAACGTTAAGGGTTGACGTTGAACGGTATGCAATGCCTCACCCGAACAACACTTCCACATCCTCGCGCGTGAGCGATTTGAGCATGCTGGCGTCGGCGGTGATCAGTTGCTCGACCAGCTCGCGCTTGCGCTGCTGGAGGTGCAGGATTTTCTCTTCGACCGAGTCGCGGGTGATGAGTTTGTAGACGAACACGGGCTTCTCCTGACCGATACGGTGGGTGCGGTCGGTCGCCTGCATTTCGACCGCCGGGTTCCACCATGGATCGACGTGGATGACATAATCGGCAGCCGTCAGGTTCAGCCCGACGCCGCCGGCCTTCAGGCTGATTAGGAAGAACGGCAGCGTCTCATCGTTCTGGAAGCGATCCACCTCCTGCTGGCGCTGACGGGTCTGACCGTCGAGGTAGGCATACTGGATGGAGCGCGCATCGAGCGCTTCGCGGACAAGGGTCAGCATCTGGACGAACTGCGAGAAGACCAGCGCCTTGTGCCCTTCAGCCGCCAGGGTTTCAAGCGTTTCTATGAGCAGTTCAAACTTGCCCGATGAGCCGCGGAAGCTGGAGTCAACCAGTTTTGGGTGGTTGCAGATCTGGCGCAGGCGCAGCAACCCTTCGAGCACCTTCATGCGCGCGTTGTTGATCCCTTCGTTGTCAATCAGTCCAAGCAGCAATGCGCGGTAGTAGTCGCGCTGTTTGACGTACAGGCGACGCTGCGCCGGTTCCATGTCGGTTTCGAGCAACCGTTCGCTGCGCGGCGGCAGTTCCGGCGCAACCTGGTCTTTCGTGCGGCGCAGGATGAAGGGGTAGACCATTTTGCGCAGAAACTGCGCCGCCTCCTGGTTCTGCTTCTTTTCGATGGGAGTGACGAACTCCTCGCGGAAATAGTCCAGATTGCCAAGCAAGCCGGGATTGAGAAATGCAAACTGGCTCCACAGTTCGAGCGCCGAGTTTTCGACCGGCGTGCCGGTGAGCGCCAGGCGACGTTCGGCGTTGAGCAGGCGCGCCGCTTTTGCGGTTTCCGCCAGCGGATTCTTGATTGCCTGCGATTCGTCGAGGATGGCGTAACGGAAGCGATAGCGCCGCAACAACTGGATGTCGCGCAGCATCGTATTGTAGGTGGTCAGCACCAGATCGTAGCGGTCGAACAGCGCCGGATCATCGATGCGGTCGGTGTCGTGGTGGACGTAGACGCGCAGATTGGGCGTAAAGGTTGCGGCTTCGCGCTCCCAGTTGAACAGGAGCGAGCGCGGCATCACAATCAGGCTGGCGGGTCCGTCGGGGTTGCGTTCTTCGAGCGATTGCAGAAATGCAAGTGTACAGACAGTCTTGCCGGTGCCCATATCGTCCGCCAGACACCCGCCGAAGCCATACTCGTTGAGAAAGTGGAGCCACTCATATGCGGCGCACTGATAGTGGCGCAATTCGCCGCGGAAGCCGCGCGGCAGCGGTTGCGTCTGAATGCGCTCAAACGAACGCAGGCGCTCGCGGCGCCGCTCGAATTCGGCGTCGGTCTGCGCGCGGTCAGCGTCGGCGAGCAGTTGATCGATAAGCGTCAGGTGACTCTGCGACAGGCGCACGCCTGTGTCGGTCTCTTCGCCAAGCGCGAACAGGTGACGATACCGCTCGATCCACTCGTCGGGAATGGCGCCGATCGTGCCGTCCGCCAGTTTGAGGTACTTCTCGCGGCGGCGAATGGCGCGGCGCACCTCCTTGAGCGGAACTTCAAGGTCGCCAAAGCTGACCACTGCCTCGAGGTCGAACCAGTCGATGCCGGAACTGACGCGGAACGAAATCTGCGGACGGTCGCGGTTGACCCGCGCGGTCTTGATCTGGTCTTCGCCGAAAATCTCGAATCCGCGCTGCGTCAGGAGCGGAATGCGGTGCAGCAGAAAATCGAGCGGATGGACCGCCTTGCGCAGCTCGAACAACCCGATGTCGGCGCCTTTCTTCAGCCCATATGCGGATGTGCCCAGGTCTTGCAGGAAGACCATTTCCTCCTCGATGCGGCGGCGGATTCGCGCCAGGGTCATTGTTCCCGGATGCCGCCGGATGATGTGCTGCGCCGGCGCTTTTTCCGCCTGCACTTCGTGATCGCCATATGCGAAGCGCAACTGTGCGCGCAGCGTCCCTTCCGTTTCGCTCAGGTAGATGCGGGGCGTTGGCGCAACATCAATATCTTCCCAGCGCAGCAGATCGCCGGTCAGCGGCAACCGCTCCGCCAGCGGCAGCAAATACCGCTCGAAGAACTCTTCCTGCTCATCTGGAGGAATGGTCAGGTCGGGGTATTCGATCAGGGTTTCGACGGCATTGTTTGAGGCGACGACCGGCGCCAGCAGTTCGCCGACGAGCAGCCAGAGCGGTTTGCGGATGACGACGTCCGTATCGCGCGGGTCGAGCGCAATGCGCTCGCCAGCAAGGTTCAGGTGCGCTCTGACGCGGAGCGCCCCCTGATCGCCCTGCTCGACGGACATCTCGACCGATGCTGGCTCGGTCATCACCTGCACCCGATACTGCAACGGGTCATTCTGATCGCCGATATAGACCAGTTGACCGGCGAGCAGCGGGAGCACTGGATCGAACGCAGCGCTCTGATCGGCGCCGAAGGCATACAGGTAGGGGGCGCTGTTGGCTGCAACGATCGTCATATTGACGGCGTTGATCGTTTCAGCGGAAACAGAAGGGTAGGAAGCGTGATTGATGCGCGAGCGGATCGGACGCGCCTCGCTCGACATGTTGAGCGAGGCGATGGCTTCCGCCAGCGCTTCGAGGCTGTGCGTCGCTGTCGGGGGCAGGTGGCGGCTCGCAATCGCATAGGGGATGATCGTCCACACGGCGTTGCTGCGCTGCAAACTGAATACGATGCAGGCGTGATGAATGGTCGGGGTGCGCTGCGGTTGCGCGTCGACCACTTTGCCGATCACCGCGCGCCAGAGGCTTGGCGGGTGTTTGAGCAGGTGATCGCGGAGCGCAATCAGCGCCGCCACGCGGTGGCGACAGAGCATCCAGTAATGGCGCTGCGGGCAGGTGCAACTGGCATAGATCTGATGGTTTGCCAATCGAATGCCGACCTGATGCGCCACTCCTGGCGACTCAAAGACGCTGATCTGGGCGCTTTGCGCGTCAACATGATCGACAGCCACCTGCCCGCGTTCGACGTAGCGCTGCCCCTGCTGGACAATAGTACGCGAAACCGATAGAAATATCCGATCGACATCCAGGATGTCGGCGGAAAGGACATTCAACATTGGCGGCATTTCTTTCGCGCGAAATACTCTGATAGGGTCAATGCAAAGGCGCACAGCGTTCTGGGACGGAAAAGCGCGCAGCGCTGACAGACGAACATTATAGCACGCCCGCTTTCTCACCGGACTCTTATCCGATCAGCAACTCCGCAAACGTGTGATCTGCTGGCGTGATGGTATAATACCTGCGAACGTTTCTGGCGAGCGCTGGCGGCATCTGGCGGCGCGTCGAATGCTGGCGATCTACTGATGGATCATATATGGAGCACCCTATGAGCACACGTTCGCAGCGCGGTCGAGCGGTTCAGACGAAGAAAAGCGGCGCTTCCCGCACGCTCTATCTCGTGATGGGCGCCGTCGTTCTGCTGGTGATTGCTGTTGTTGCAACGATCGCGCTGCAAAACCGGCAGCCCGCGGCGACTCCAGGGCGCGATCCGGCGCGTCCGGCGACGAATGTTCCCGTGGGCATGGACGCAAACGGCTTCTTCTTCAAAGGGAATGCCGACGCACCGGTGGTTGTCACCGAATACTCGGACTATCAGTGCCCCGGCTGCGCCTACTACGCGATGAACCTGTCGTCGCAGTTCGAGCAGGAATATATTGCGACCGGCAAAGTCAAATTCGTATACCACGAATATCCCCTGAGCGGACACATGAATGGTGCTCCTGCCGCATACGCGGCGCGTTGCGCGGGTGAGCAGGGCGCCGATAAATATTGGGCGATGCACGACTACCTCTTCACCAACCAGCGCCAGTGGAGCGCGCAGCAGGACCCCAGGGCGCAATTTGTCGCCTATGCGCGCCAGATCGGTCTCGACACCGCTGCCTTTGAGCAGTGCTACGCCAGCAACCGCTTCCGCGACGCCATCAATCAGGCGAAGGCAGCAGGCGATGCGTTGCGCATTCCGGGAACTCCCTCGTTTGCGGTGAATGGTCAACTCGTCAATACCACTGGTGCGAGTAGCGTAGAAGAGATCTATGCCCGTATGCGCCAGGCGGTCGATGTGGCGCTCGGCGGGAGGTAGGATCGTTGACCATTGAATGTTGCACGTTGAATGTTGCGGGCGGCAGGTTGAGGAGCGCCCGGATCCTTGAGGTCTGTGCCGTTATGCAGTTCGGCGATGCGTGCAGAACGGTTTCTGCCCTCTGATCGCACATGGTGCAACCCCAAAGCCTTAGGGGAAGCAATGTCGAAGGTGGGCAGGTCGTAGGGTGGAAGGCGGGCAAGAGGGAGTGCGCTTGCCTGTTGAGGGCAAAAGTATGAAGCAAAAGGCAAGCGGCAGTGGGCGCAAAATGGTCCTCTCCTGATTGCTGCTTTTCATCTTCAACAGGCGGTGGAAAAGTATCTTAAGGGCTTTTTGCTCTCCAGACGCTGGAATCTACGCTGGATACACGACCTTGAGCTTCTAGCTTAGGAAGCGATCGCAAAGGATTCCGACTTTCATCAGTTCCTTGCCTTGTGTCAAAGGATTACTGAGTATTACGTCGAAACTCGCTATCCGATCGGTGTACGCTCTCCCCTGCAAAAAGAAACTCTGGAAACGGAATTGAACACAGTTCGTGCCTTGATACATTTAATCAGGCTGAAAACTCAATAGAGAATTGCATGCGTCTGTCTCTATTGACATCCCTCCATCGCATGGCTATAATGCCAGGGTCTAAGGCGCTCCTCGTGTCTGCACGGGGCGCTATTAGCAAACCAATATCGTTACACGTACCAGAGAGATGGCATCGTGCGCAGTCGGGATATCTACTCACTCATTTTCATTCTGCTGATCGCCGGGATTGCGCTGTCGATCGTCTTTGCGCCTGAAGGGCGCTGGCTGTTCAATCGCAACGTCAGCATTCGCCTGGGGCTTGACCTGCGCGGCGGCACGCAGGTGCTGCTCCGCGCTGCCGAGCCAGTTGATCGCAGCGTCATGCAAACTGCGGCTGGCGTCATTGAGCGCCGCATCAATGCGCTGGGGGTGGCCGAATCGGTCGTGCAACTGTCAGGGAATGATCGGATTATCGTCGAGATACCAGGCATCGACAATCCCGAACAGGCGATTGAAACGCTGCGCGGCACCGGGAAACTGGAGTTCATCGACACCAAAGGCGAATTCCTGGCGCCTGGCACAATCGTGCGCACTACTGGCAGCCCCAATCCGATTGCACTGCGCCCCACTGCGACAGTCACCGGCACAGAGTCGATTACTTCGACTGAGACAATATCGCCGACGGTTCCGGAAGGTCCGATCTACGAGAGCATTACCGACGGCAAGGACCTGGACCTGAATTCGGTGCAACCGCCGCAGATCTCTGGTCAGAGTCTGCAGAATCAGTTTGCGGTGCCCTTCGCGTTCACCGGCGAGTCGGCGCGCCGCCTGGAGCAGTTCACCGCCGCCAATATTCAGCGCCCAATGTGCATCGTGCTGGACAATCAGGTGTTCAGTTGCCCAGTCGTCCAGGCGGCGCTGGTTGGGGGGCGCGGTGAAATCACGACCAGTACGCGCCAGGATGCCGAGCAGATCTACACGCAGCTCAAGTATGGCGCGCTGCCGGTGCCGCTACAGGTTGAGTCGAGCCGGACGGTCTCGGCGTCGCTGGGGCAGGGTTCGGTGGATGCCAGCATTGTGGCAGGCGTTGTTGGTCTGGTGACGGTGGCGCTGTTTATGATCCTGTTCTATCGTCTGCCTGGCGTGCTGGCGACGGTGGCGCTGCTGCTCTACACGCTGATCAGTTTCGCGCTTTATCAGTTGATACCGGTGACGCTGACGCTGCCGGGCATCGCGGGATTCATTCTCTCGATCGGCGTGGCGGTTGATGCGAATGTGCTGATCTTTGCGCGCCTGAAGGAAGAGTTGCGCCGTGGCAGGTCGCTGAATGCGTCGATTGACGCTGCTTTTGTTGAAGCCTGGCCCGCCATCCGCGACTCGAGCGTCGCAACGCTGATTACGTGCACCATCCTGTTCATGTTCGGCAATACCTTCGGCGTCAGCCTGATCAAGGGGTTCGCCCTGACCCTCGGGATGGGCATTCTGCTCAGCCTGTTCACCTCGATGATCGTGACGCGCACCTTCCTGCACGCGGTCAATCCGCTGCCATTTGCACAGAACCCCTGGCTCTACGAACTGAAGGACGCGCCAGGGATGCGCCACGTCCGCGAGGCGGCATAGACTGATGACTTCAAGAGAGACGTATGGATAAACTGGTCAAACTGCGCTACTGGTGGTTCGCGCTGTCGCTGCTGGTTATCGTTCCCGGTCTTGTGTCGCTGGCGATCTTCGGGTTGCGCCTGGGCATCGACTTCAGCGGCGGCGCGCTGTGGGATCTGCAGTTCGTCGAGCGTGCACCTGGTCAACTTGATACCGAGCGCATTCGCGCAATTTTTGCAGCGCAGGGGTTTGAAGGAGCGCTCGTGCAACTGACTGAGTCGCAGGTCGATGGACGCACGGTTGCCAGCGCAGTGGTGCGCACCCGCTCTCTGAGCGAAACTGACCCAGAGTCGCAGCGACAACAGGTGCTCAACGCCCTTAGCGCCGAGTACGGCCGGGTGAACCAACAGTCGTTGCAGACCGTCGGCGCCACAGTGAGCGCCGAGTCGACCCGCAGCGCAGTGATTGCCGTGATCGCGGCGTGTGTGGTCATTCTGATCTATCTGACGCTCGCCTTCCGGCGCGCGCCGCATCCGATACGCTACGGCATCTGTGCCATTCTGGCCATGATCCACGATGTGCTGCTGGTGCTGGGGGTCGCCTCGATCCTGGGAGTTGCCATCGGTCTGGAGGTGGATGCGCTGTTCCTGACTGCGCTCCTGACGGTTATCAGTTTTTCAGTGCATGATACCATTGTCGTCTTCGACCGGATCCGCGAGAACCTGATCAACCGGCGCCCCACTGAAACCTTCGATGATATTGTCAATCACAGCATCGTGCAGACGCTGCCGCGTTCGGTGAATACGCAGTTGACCACCTTCTTCACACTGGTGGCGCTGCTCCTCTTCGGCGGCGAGAGCATTCGCAATCTGGTGCTGATCCTGCTGATCGGGCTGGTCAGCGGCACCTACTCGTCGATCTTCAATGCTTCGCAATTGCTGGTGGTGTGGGAGAACCGCGAGTGGAATCGCTGGTTCCGTCGCAGCGCCCCCCCTGGCGCCGAAGCCCCCGCAGCGTAGAAAGCGGCTTATTTCGTCACATAGTACGTCCGCCAGCGGTGCGGAGCATTCGGTGACGATTCGTCGCGGACGTCGAGAATATGCGCCCCTGCTGCTTTCAGCCGCGCAGTTACGCGCTCTCCCGGCAGGGGATGCACTTCATGGGGGTAAAGCTTAAGACGGCGATACAGGATTGCTGGTGGTACCCCAACCGTTCGCAGCAGCGCATACGCGCGACGGCGAGGTTGCAGGCGATAGAGCGGATGGATGGAGTCCAGCGTTGTGAATACCAGCAAGCCCTCTGGTTGCATCACCCGCACGAATTCCGCAACATAGCAGAGCGCACTGGTCTGGTCGGGCACGTGCTGAAGTACGCCCCATACGTGGACCAGGTCGCAACTGTTCGACGCAATTGGCAGCGTCGTGCTGGCGCTGACGACGAAGCTCGCTGCACTGAGATCGGCGTGGAGTTGACGGGCTTTGACGATCAGGCTCTCGGCGATGTCGATGCCGACGTAGTGCTCGAAATGCGCGCGGAAGGCGGGCGCGAGCCGCCCGACGCCGCAACCAAAGTCAAGCACGGTTGACCACTGCTTCGGTCGCTCGAACGGTGCAATCTGCTGGATCAGTTGGGCGACCTGTTCGTGACCGGTTTGTAGGAACGCCTCAACGTTCCACCCGCCGAAACGGTTCGTCCCGGTCATGCCCCAAAAAGGATCAAGATGACCAAGGTCTTCCCATTGTCGTTTGTTTGCCTGAAGACTCATCGCTGTCGCTAACCCATGTTTCCAGGAGACCGCAGGAAGCATAGGTCGGAACACGCTCGCCGTACAGGGAACATCTTCCATACATTTCCGGGGAAAGATCCACCGAGTCCTGCACGCGCTAGGAATATGCCTGAGTTTCAGGCGGGTCTAAGGACCTCGTACAAATGGGACACGGATTCACGCTGATGCGACGGACTCACACGGATCTGCGGGTTGTGGAAGTCTTGATGTCCCAAATGGGCAATTGCAACCAGGGACTTGCCAGAAGAACGACCCCTGTGAGCACGCTACCCTGCCTGTAGCGGCAGATTCGGCTGCACATCGAGATCCCAGCCGTCCTGTTTGCCCGCGTCGAAGCGGTAGAAGGCGGCTGCGCCGATCATGGCGGCATTATCGGTGCAGAGGGCGATTGGCGGAACGCGCACCGGAACCGGCGAGCGGCGGTGAAGTTCTTCGCGCAGGCGAAGGTTAGCCGCCACGCCGCCTGCCAGCAGCACCTCAGTCGCGCCGAAAGCGCGCGCCGCCTCGACTGTCTTGGTCACCAGCACATCCACGACCGACTCCTGGAAGGCGCGCGCCAGCCGCGCCACGATCGCCGGAGGAAGGGGTGTTGCGTCAGTTGTGGCGGGCGCGCCGCGTTTCCCCGCGCCTTTTCCGGCGCCGGGCTGAAGCGCCGCCTCGCGCGCCCGATACTCGCGGATCTGGTGCAGCACTGCGGTTTTCAGACCGCTGAACGAGAAATCGTAACTGTCGCGCAGCCAGGCGCGCGGCAGCGTAACGCCGCCCGGTGCGTTTTCAGCCGCCTTTTGAATGGCGGGTCCGCCGGGGAAGCCAAGCCCCAGCAACCGCGCCACCTTATCGAACGCCTCGCCCGCCGCGTCGTCGCGGGTCTGCCCGAGCATACGGTAGCGACCGTGCCCTTCAAGCAGCGCCAGCAGCGTATGTCCGCCGCTGACAACCAGCGCAACGACAGGGAACTGTGGTTCGGGCGCATCCGGTTGCGCATCGGTCAGCAGCCAGTTTGCGTAGATGTGCGCTTCTATGTGGTTGACTCCGATGAACGGCAATTCGCGGATCCAGGCAATCGCTTTGGCGACATTCAGCCCCGTCATCAGCGCGCCAGCCAGTCCGGGACCGTAGGTGGCTGCAACAGCGTGAATATCGTTCCATCCGCCGGGGAGCGGACGCAGCGCATCGTGCAACACGGCATTAATGGTCAGAATATGCTGGCGCGACGCCACTTCGGGAACAATGCCGCCGTAGCGGCGATGCTCATCGATCTGTGACGCCACCACATTCGAGATGATCGTGCGACCGCCGCGGATAACCGCAGCCGCCGTTTCGTCACAGGATGTTTCAATTGCCAGAATGGTGAAGTCTGTATCCATGGCTGATATTGTACCATTGCCTTGACACGCTGGTTGACGGATGGGTATAATGGGACTGGTTTTAGGAATGCCTAAATCATTACCTGAGCCATGCCACTATCAGAACACACTGAGTCCGTTCAGGACTACCTGAAGACCATCTTCGACATCCAGCGCGAGCACGGGCGTGTGGCGACCACCGCGCTCGCCGAGCGGTTGGGCAATTCGCCCGCATCGGTGACTGGCATGATCAAGAAGCTTGCTGCGCTCAATCTGGTGGAATACGAACCGTACCAGGGCGTGGTGCTAACCCCGGCGGGCGAAAAGATCGCGCTGGAAGTCATCCGCCACCATCGCCTGATCGAGCGCTATCTCGCCGAGGCGTTGGGTGTGCCGTGGGATCAGGTGCATGCCGAAGCGGAAAAGTGGGAACACGTGCTGTCGGAGGACCTGGAGGACCGGATCGATGCCGTGCTCGGCTACCCGACGACCGACCCGCATGGCGCGCCGATTCCAAAGCGCGACGGCACGTTGCCGCCGCCCCACACCACTCGCCTGAGCGATCTCCAAACCGGTCAATCGGCGACGATTGCCGAGGTGAGCGATCACGACCCGGCGATGCTGCGCTACTTCGCCGAACTCGGATTGCGCCCCGGCGTCGATGTGACTGTCGTTGCGGTGGCGCCATTCGGCGGACCGCTGACCGTGCGACTGGATGATGTTGAGCACGCTGTGGGACGCGAAGTGGCGGGGTACGTGGCGGTGTGCGATGTGACGCCGGTAGGATGAGGCAAAGGTCAACCGCGTGGGTAGGTGGGCCTGATCGCCTCACGCTTCAGGATATCCGGCAACTGCCCTAATTGATCGCCGGTTACGACGACAATCTGACGTGCATCTGCCTGCCCTTTGAACGCTGTAAGCGCCTGTGCATCGGCGTAGATCTGACTACGCGCCGAAATGAAAAGGGCGCCCACGAATGAGCCACCGATCATGCTGGTGATAGCTCGCAGTTGATCGAGGTGTTGGGTGCGAAACGGTTGCGCCTCTGTTTTGCACTCGGCAATCAGGAGCGATGCCGCGTGCGTTGCTGCAAGATCGATCTGATTCACGGATGAAAGCCCGCTCTGCACCGGCATCTGGACTGCATAACGGTAATCGTCGAAGCAACCCGCGCGTTGCGCTGCGTCCCAGGCGTACACCTCCAGCCATACGCCGTTGATGAAGGGCCAGAACGCGCCATCGGTCTGATGAAGGTCGTAATGACCGCCATTGTCACGTATCTGGTCGATAAAACCGGCTGTTTGCGCCTGCTCGCACCACTGGACCATCGTTGGCGTCAGATCAAGCGAAGTCAGCCAGCGTGACGCTGTAAACTGCCTGTCAGCGCCCGAACCTCGCAGTTTCTCCCGGAACTCAATCGCCTCGTCGGGCGCCTGCGCCATCTGCCGGGCTAGCGCCAGCCACAATGCTGGCGGTGACGCTGCTGACTGAGCGGAGCGATTGTAGATTTGCAAATACTCCTTCACTGAAAGCCGGTACGGATCACCATGCGGTGGTTGACCTGCCAGCGCTACAACGCGCCGTCCTGCCGTATCGAAATACCAGACATCGGCGTTTCGCGCCCGTCCTTCCTCATATGCGCCGATGCTCATGATGGTTGTGGCGCAGGTGATATTGCATACCCAGCGGGCATCGGGGAAACGCCCCATCACGGCAGCGCACTTTGCACGGATGTCCTGGAGATCGAACGCATCAACCGTTTGAGGATCAAGAACCGAGGGGCTGAGTTGACGGAGCGCCGGACTGACCCTGTCCCAGGCTTCCCCTGGTCGCATTGCCTCGCGCGAAGCAATTGGCGCAATGACATCAGGGCGCAGATACTGCGCGCTGAGAACGTTGGGCGTTTGCCTGCCGCCGATCAGAACCAGAAGCGCGGTTGGCCGCTGCATAGCATTTCCTCTGAGACGACTCCACCTGGTCTGCCTGTTGCAAGCGATCGCTGCTTCGGAGCACACTCACGATCTGGCAGGAGCGCTGTATTGCTCGGGCTGATGAGGATTGGGATGCGCCCCCGTTCAAAGGTCGCGCAAGCGTCAGGCGGCAGCGATTGCACCTACCTCCTGCCCCATACAATTGTGTACTCTGTCCAGTTCATACCGTCTGCTTCCTTGAACAAACCAGGCATCGCAACCTTACCTTATGTTGACGCCTGATGATTGTCCATAAGCGTTGCACGCGCCACCTGTCACCCCCAAACCCGCATCATCCGCTTAGCCC
>JANWXL010000072.1 GCA_025055265.1 Roseiflexus sp. | reverse complement strand
ATGATCGTCTTCCACGAGATGCCGCTCCCCGCCGATCAGGCGATTGCGCGCTTTACCGCGCGTGCCAATACTCGCGCCCCCCACTACCACGTCGCCGTCGATGGAACGATCACGCAACTGGTGGACGAAGCGCGCGCGGCGCGCCACAGCGGTCTGGCAAAGTTGGGGCGCATCCGCAACATCGACCGGATCAGCATCGGCGTTGCCATCGAGGGCGCGCCGCGCGCAGAGCGCCCCCCCGAGCAGGTGATTGCGCTCCGCACTCTGACGCTCGATATTCAGCGTCGCTACGACTTGCTGGCTGAGGCGGCGCTGCTGTTCTGGTCGCCGCCGCGCGCTGGCGCCGCCTATGGAACGCTCATCCCCTTCACGTTGCCGCCGATGCCGGAAGCGCCGCCATCGGCGCTGCTCGGGTTGCTGACGCTCGACGATACGCCGGAACGTCAACGGGCGCTCTGGCTATTCCTGCAGAACGAAACCGCAGGTCGCGCAGGCGGTTTCAACATCGGCGCCGCGTTTCACCTGCACGCCGCAAAGCATGGCTTCGGCGCGCCCATCGCTCCGAGTTCGCCGCGATCCGCCTGGCTGACGGTCAACGGACGCCAGTACAACTATCAGCACTTTGCACGCGACACCGTCTTCAATGAGGGGGAAAAATGGGCTGAGGTGCAGTCGCTCAGCGCGCTGATCGCCGGTAACTTCCCCGCACCCGGCACGCTTGCCTTCGAGCTGCTGAAATCGGGTTTCGCGGCAGGCATTGCTGCAAGTAAATCGAAGAATGGGAATACACAGTTCAATCCGGGATGGGCATTCCATCGGATGGCGACGGAACAGCGCCTGGGTCCGCCTCTCAGCGGCAGTTACCGCATCACGGTTGAAGGTCAACAATTCTCGATGCAGGTCTTCTGCGGCGATACGCTGTATACGCCGGTCGCCAGCCCTGAAACGAAGACGAACTGGAACGACGTGCGTCGACTGAGCGCAACGCCAGTTGGTCCGCTGTACGATCATCTCTGGGCTGAAACGTACAGGGCGAGCGGTGTGGCTTACGATCCGTCATCCCCCTTCCATCAGGCAGCGGTCGCCGCCCGCATCGGCGCGCCGTTGACCGATGTCTGCCAGAAGGCGTTCCAGGGAACAATGATCGCCTTCCAGGTATTTGCACTCGATACGCTCTACCGCATCGGCAATGGACCGGTCAGGCGCCAGAGTCAACTCGCATTGCCGCCGCAGGTCGAACGGTGGCAACCGAAACCATCCACGCCGCCGCCAATCGTCGAATCTGCCGTCACTCGCACAGTGACGGCGCCGGTCGGCGGTTTCCCCATGCCGCCAGGCGACCGCAGCAGCCCGAACTGGCCCCCGCCGCCCGATTTCAAGCCGCTGGTGACGGCTGCGCAGCGCCAGGCGCTCTTCGGCGCCTACGAGTTCGTGCCCGATCCGAGCCGCGACCAGGACGGAATCCGCATCCTGGGGTCGTGGGAGCAGGAGAATATCGTGACCGTCCAGATACCGCAACTTGTCGGGCGTAACATTCGCGGCGCACCTGCCAACGGCGTGATTCGCTGGCATCGCCTGGCGGTCAATCAGTTGCTGCGGCTGTGGAAAGCGTGGGAAGAAGCGGGATTGCTCGACCGTGTCATCATCTGGAACGGGTCGTACAGTCCGCGCTTCATCCGCGGGCGCAAGGACGATACCGCCGACAGTCTCAGCAACCACGCATTCGGCACGGCGTTCGACATCAACTACGACCCGGCAACCAACCTCAACGGGCTGAACGCCGTTCCTGCGCTGGTCGGTCAGCATGGGTCGGTGCGCGAACTTGCCGCGATTGCGCGACACTTTGGGTTCTACTGGGGCGGACATTTCCCTCGGCTTGATGGCATGCACTTCGAGGTGGCGGTGTTGCAGCCGTAGGGGAGAGGCAAGGGGCGCGGGGCAAGAGGCGAGAGGCGCGAGACACGAGGCATGAGGCACGAGACGTAAGGCGAGGGCGCGAGACGCGAGGGGGCGGGAGGCAGGGGCAGCCACGCCGGGAGAAGTTTTCGTGCCACTTCGCGTCCTTCGTGGATCACCCCCTGGACAATGATCATGTATAATGCCTTGTAGACAGCGCGCACTCGCAACCTGCGCGTCCGCATCCGCATGTGCCACCTCCAGGAATGCAACCATGGCGGTTGATATCGTTCTCCCGCAGATCGGCGAAAGTATGACCGAAGCCACGATCGGGCGCTGGCTCAAGCGAGTCGGCGACCGGGTCGAACGCTTCGAGGCGCTGGTGGAAGTCGAGACCGATAAAGTCTCAACCGAAGTGACCTCGATTGCCAGCGGCGTGTTGCTCGAAATCATCACCCCCGAAGGCGCAACCGTGCCGGTCGGCACGCTCCTGGCGCGCATCGGCGAAACGACCGAAGCCCGTGTGAGTGCTGCGCCAGCACCAGTGCAGCCCACGGTGACAACCGCGCCAGAACCTGCGCGCCCTCGTCGCGGTGACGGTCCGCCGATCACGCCGGTTGTGGCGCGCCTCGCCGCTGAGTATGGCATCGATTTGAGCCAGATCCGCGGCACCGGCGCTGGCGGGCGCGTCAGCAAGAAGGACGTGTTGCGCTACATTGAGATGCAAAAAGCAGCGGCTGTTGCGCCAGCCACGATGCCTGAAGCGCCGCCTCCCGCTCCAGTACGTGAAGCGCCGCCTCCCGCCCCGGCGCGTGAAACGCTCCCCGCAGCGCCTGTTCCCGAAACTCTTCCTGCTCCACCGGCAGCGCAGCGTGCGCCAGCCCCGCAGCCATTGCCCGATGATGCGACCCTCACACCGCTGACAACGATGCGGCGCGTGATCGCCGATCACATGGTGCGCTCGCTGCGTGACGCCCCGCAGGCGACGACGATCTTCGAGGTCGATATGGGGCGCGTGCTGGCGCACCGCGACCGGTATCGCGCATCCTTCGAGCAGCAGGGGATACGTCTGACCCTGACAGCGTATGTGGTGCAGGCGGTTGCGACGGCGCTGCGCCGCGTGCCGGCGCTGAACACACGCTTCACTGACGAGGGAATCATCACCTACCGGCGCATCAACATTGGCGTGGCAGTCGCGTTGGAAGACGGGTTGATTGTTCCAGTGCTGCGCGACGCCGATGAGAAGAGCCTGGCTGGCATCGCGCGCGCGCTGAACGACCTGACTGAACGCGCCCGTGCGCGCCGGCTGCAACCAGATGACACCGAAGGGGGAACATTCACGATCTCCAACCACGGCGTCGGCGGCAGTCTGTTCGCCACCCCAATCCTCAATCGCGGACAGAGCGGCATTCTCGGCGTCGGCGCAGTGGTCAAACGACCCGTCGTGGTGACCTATGAAGGAAACGACGCCATTGTTATTCGCCCGATGTGCTATCTGTCGCTGACGTTTGACCACCGCGCCTGTGATGGCGCCACCGCCGATGCATTTCTGGCAGCGGTCAAGGAGACGCTTGAAACCTACCCGGATCGGTGACGTTTTCGCTTATGGCGTCGGCGTCGCCAGAAGAATTGGAATATTCGGTCGAATAATGATGTCCGGGCGAAGGATAAACTGTCGACGCAGCACATAGTTCGACGTCCGGTCGGGACGCGGATCGGAGGGCTTGAAATCATCGAAGACTTCCGCCAGCAGCTCTTCGCCCTGTAGGCGGACTGTAATACGGGTTGTTTTGAAGCCAAAGTCGTATGTGCCCACGAGTTGCCCCGCTGTATACGGCACCTGAATCTCACCCCAATCGCAGTCGCTCGGTGCGCATTTGCCGTAGCCCCGGAAGGTGTATATTGTCTCACTCTTCTTACTGATGACCAGGCGCGTCATCCCGCTGGTGTTCGGGTCAACATTGATCCAGTCGCCAAGAAAGGCGTTGAACGCCGCCGCCTGCGTCGTCGCCGTCGCTGCTACCGCTGTCTGCTGAGCGGCGACGGCTGCCGCGGTTTGCGCCAGCGTTGTCTGTTGCACTGCAATGGCTGCGGCTGTCTGCGCATTGGCGGCTGCCGCCAGGGTTGCCTGCGCATCAATCGCCTGCTGGGTCGCTGCCGCATTCAGCGCCGCCTGAGTCGCCTGTTGCGCGGCTGCGGCTGCAGTCTGCTCAGCCGCCGCTGTCTGCGTCGCCTGCTGGATCGCCTGCTGCGCCTGTTGCGTCTGTTGCGCCGCCTGCTGCGCCTGTTGCGTCTGTTGCGCCGCCTGCTGCGCCTGCTGCGTCTGCTGCGCCGCCTGCTGCTGTTGCGCCTGCTGCGTCTGTTGCGCCGCCTGCTGCTGTTGCTGCTGCGCCTGCTGCGTCTGTTGCGCCTGAGCGATCTGCGTGTTCTGCGCCGCCTGGAATGCAATCTGAGTCTCGACCGGCGCAGCGGCAAGCGTCTGCTGCTGGACGAGCGCAGCCGTCTCTTTGGCTTCGAGCGTCGCCTGGGCTGCGGCGCTGACGACAACTGCAGTAGCAGTGTTCGCTGCCGCGATCAGATTGGCGGCTTCAGCGGTTGCTGCGGTTGCAGTCGCGGCGGCGGGGCGCACCACCAGCATCTCGTTGCCAAAGAACACTCCGCCCAGACACAATGGAATGAGCAGGAGCAGCGCCGTGATCACCCACGCCGGAATGATCGGCATCTGAATGAATTGCGCAGTCGCCACCGGCGGACCTTCGCTGCCAGCAACCGCTGCGCTGACCGTAAAACTGCGCGTCTGTTCGCGCCCGAACCAGCGTTGCGGACCGGTGACGGTGGTCGGCACGTTGGCCTCGGCGCCTGGTGCGAGCGTCACTTCCGGCGGCTCGAACCGATAGCGCAGCACGTGCTCATCGTCTTCGGCGCGCAGGGTGCACTGAATCGGAGCATTTCCATCATTGCGCAGCGTGGTGGTGAAGCGCGCCTGCCCGCGACCGGCAGCCCGCTTTGGCGCGATGGTCAACGAAGGCGCCGTGAACGGCAACACTGTCCAGCGGCTATGCGCCACGCCGACTTCCGCCGGATTCTCGCGCGAACGCACCCGCAGCGTCACCTGGTAATCACCGGCGCGACTTGCCGATGTGCGTGGCGCGGTCACGGTCAACACCACCGGCGCCTGCACGCCCGGCATCAACTGAACTGCATCAGCAGGCTGACGCACCCACTCCGCCGGAGCGCCCTCCACTTCGATGCTGAAGTGATCTACGACGGTTCCCAGGTTTGCCAGCGTCAACCGCAGCGGCGTCGGCTGTCCCGGTGAAAGGGTCAGTGAAGTATCTTCCAGGACCACACCAATCCGCCCTGTGCTGACACTGGCGGTCGTCGCGCCAGCAGGCGCCGGCATCGGGCGCGTCACAGCGGCTGGCGGCGACGCAGCGGTCGGTTGCGCAGCGATCAGTTGCTGCAACAGTGCGCCGCTCTGTTCGGCGAGGTGCGCTGGCGGTTCCAGGCGCAGCCAGAACGGACCGACGCGCACTACCTCGCGCCATCCCCATGGATGCGCCACCCGCGCTGGCAGGCGCGTGGCGCCGAGGAATGTGCCATTGCTCGATCCCAGATCGGTCACAGTCACCTGCCGACCATCCCAGTCAACGCGCAGATGCGACCGTGACACCCCCTCAGATTCGAGCACGAGCGTATTGGTCGACTGGCGTCCGACAGTGACGCCATCACTCGTCAGCTCGACGACACGCAGGAGATTCCCGCTGGCGTCGCGCACCTGGATGCGTGGAAGGGTCGATGCGCCGGGCAGCGACGGAATGGCAGGCGGGAGCGTGCCGCTCGTCGGCGCCATGGCGGTTGGTTGCGGCGTCGCCGCGGCGGGAGGCGGAGGCGGCGTCGGAAGAACACCCTGCGGCGACACCGGCGGCGCTTCGTTGGGATGCGCCATCACGGTTGCGTGGGTCAGCGTGGGATCAGGACGCGCCAGGAGCGCCTTCAGACTGGCGGCGACCTCGGCGGCGCTGGCGAACCGTTCTTCTGGACGCTTCGCCAGACAGCGCAGCACAATCGTTTCCAGCGGTTCCGGCAGATCGGCGCGCACCTGGCGCGGCGGGGTAGGCGGAACAAACACATGCTTATACGCCGCTTCGCTCAAGGTCGCCGCTGTAAACGGCAGATAGCCGGTCGTCACCTCGTAGAGCACCACCCCCAGCGCATAGATGTCACTCCGGTGATTAACATGCGCCCCCTGGCACTGTTCTGGCGACATATACGCGGGTGTGCCCATCGCCGTACCGGTGGCGGTCATCGTCGACCCTTCCGCCATGCGCGCCAGGCCAAAATCGGTAATTTTGAGCGCATAGCGCCCTGGTGCGCCGGAGATCGCCCGGAGCAGCATATTGTCGGGCTTGATGTCGCGGTGGATCATGCCCTGGCTGTGCGCATACGCCAGACCCTCAGCCGCCTGCTGCACCAGGTCAATGGCCAGCGTGAGGGGCCACGGCTTGCCCTCACGGGCGTGCTTCTGCATTAATCCGCGCAGCGACCCGTCGCTCAACAGCTCCATGACCAGGTACATCATGCCCTGCTGCTCGCCAAAGTCGTACACCTCGACAATGTTGGGATGCTGGAGGGCGGCAATCGCCCGCGCCTCCTGGCGAAAACGCGCCTGGAATCCGGGATCGTGCGACAGATTGGCGTGCATGATCTTCAGCGCAACAGGGCGATCAAGATGAATATGGCGCGCACGAAACACCTGCCCCATGCCGCCGGCGCCGAGTAACGCTTCGATCCGGTAGTTGCCGATTGTCTGGCCGATTAACTCTGTCATGGGGACTTCTCCACACTATGCGATCAGGAGTGCGACCCGGGCAAACCAGCAGAGCCGTTGTTCAATTGCGGCTTCAAGATCGGCAGGGGAACAGGAGACGCTGCTTTCGCTGTCGAATTGTACTGCACCTGCCGCGATAGCGCGCACCGCCTCGCGCACAATCGCCGCTCGATCGCGATTGCCGTCGAGCAACTGCAACAGAAACCGATCAAACGGATCAAGCTGCAACACATCGTGGTACAGATTGGTCACCTCAACGCCAGTCTGCGCTTCTAGGCGCGCCAGCGCCGTCGCTTTCGGATAATTGCCCGGATGCGTCGCCACCGCTGGCGGATGCAGATGAAACGACACCAGCGTTGTCGCTGTCGCAAACGCGCGCAGCAGATCGCCGCCCAACCGACGCGCCAGCGCTGACGGCTCAACATCCGTCAGCGGCGCTCCGGCGTCTGCTGCCCGGTGCTGCGCCTCGACCACCAGCGTCTCGAAAGGGACCGCCTGCGGCGATGCTTCTGCCAGGTACAGCAGCGCCGCTTTTGTGATCGGCGCTGTGACCGTAAACGCTATATCGTGCAGATTCCGAAACACCACCGGCGTCTCGCCAGCCAGATCGACCGGCTGCGACTCGGGGTGCATCAGTGCAGCGACAGCCATGCCCCTCAGGCGTTCTGGTCGCAGGGTACGCCGGATCTTCAGATGATCGTGGCAGAGGAGCGTCTGCCGAAACTGCCGACCGCGGAGAAAATCCATGTACTGCTCCAGATCGATGCCACTTCGAGAAAAAGAACGGATTGCATCGACCGTTTCGGGCTTTAATCCCAGGGGAAGCACCATGGGAAACTCAGTTTCAGAAAGGTACTGTAACCCATGCTGCGCAGCATGGGCGGCGAACTGCGCAAAGTAGACCGGTTCATTGACCACTTCGAGCGTATCGTGGAGCAGAAACGCATGGCTCAACGGCCCCAGCCGTTCCAGCATCGAGCGAAACCGTTTAGCGTATGCGGCGATAAAACTGTTGAACGCATTCGCGTGTTCTGAGTCGCTCTCCGCCAGCATATCGAGCAGCGCCAGCGCCAGTCTGGCGCGATCCTCCGGCGCCTCAACATCTCTGACGGTATAGAGCACCAGATCGCGGATGGCGCCGAGCACGCGCCAGCCAGGGTAGGTGTTGTAACTGACGTATGCAATGCCATTGGGCGCCAGGCAGCGTTTTGTCAGCGCCATGAGCCGGTCGCGCACCGGCGCTGGCGCCCACGAGTAGACCCCGTGCGCAATAATGTAGTCAAACTGTCCCAGTTCGTCGCCGACTTCCTGGAGATCACGCACCAGCAGCATGATGTTCGTCAGTCCGAGCGCGTCGATAGTTCGCTGTCCCTCCGCGATCTGGCGCGGCGAGATGTCGATGCCGACGAACGAGGCGCCGGGCAGGCTCAACGCCATCGGCATCAGATTGGCGCCGGAAGCGCAACCAATTTCCAGCACACGGCAACATGCAACCGGCGGCGGGTTCAGACCGAGTAATGTCGCCAGAACCGCCATGTAGTCCGGGTGCGTATGCGCGTAGGCGCGTCCCGGATAGGGCGTCTCATCGTAACTGCGCGCCAGGGTTGTCACAATATCATTCATTGCTGAATATCCAGAATGTAGCCAGCGTGCGCGGGTTTGTGCGTGCGCACCAGATCGTCAATCAGACGCGCATCCACGTCGCTGCCGGACGGAATGACGAGCGAAATGCGAAAAACAAACGGCTGAGACGGTTCTTCAGTAATGGTCGGCGTCAGACCGGTCGCGACTTCGATCAGGCGCTTGAGACCATACGCTGTCCCGCGCCAGCGGTAGAGGTCGGCAGCCTCGGCGATCAGGCGACGGATGCGCGCTTCGGGCCAGTACGGATTAACCTCCATATCGAGCCAGCCTGCCAGCCAGGGGAGGAACGATGGCGGGCAGGTGCGCGGGTCGAAGTAGAGGTTGATATGATCCTGGCGCCACTCCAGCGGCTCCCAGATCGTCTCGAAGATCCGCAGGTAGCGTCCCAGGAACTCATTCTCCTGAAAGATCGACGGCAGATACCGCAGATAGCGACTCTCCAGCCCATCCGGCGGCGCGGTGTAGCGCACCGGCAGGCGTTCAGGGAACTCCTGAGCGACAATGACCGACGCTTCAGGAGGCGGCGGTGTCGGCGGCGCCGCTGGCGCTTCCGGCAGTGCAACCGCCGCCATGGGTTCACTGACGACGCCTGACTCCGTCGTTTCACCCATCGTCTCTGCGATCGGCGGCGGTTCAGGGGCTTCCGCGACCGGCAGCGCAACCTCTTCGGGAGGATACGACACGCCTGGCGGCACATAGATCAGGATGAACGGACCGATCCGCACTTCTTCGCCAGGAGCCAGGGGATGCGGTTGGTTAGGCGGCAGGCGGCGCTCGCCGATAAATGTGCCATTTGTGCTACCGAGATCGACCAGTTGCGCACCCTGC
>JANWXL010000046.1 GCA_025055265.1 Roseiflexus sp. | reverse complement strand
GCTGACCGGGTGTGCGTCCGCTGGACGATCGACGCTGGCGCGGAAGATGCCGCGCTGCGGCGCACGGCAACGCCTGCCGAAGTGCGCCGTCACCGCATCCTGCGCCTGCTCGCCGAAGCCGCGGCGCAGGGCGCCGCGCCGACCGACCAGGACCTGGCGGATGCCCTGGGCGTCACACGGCGGACAATCGAGCACGACATGCGCATCCTGCGCGACCGCGGCGAGTCGCTGGCGACGCGCCGGCGCGACCGCCGTTCGTAGGTTGTGAGTCCGAGCGTGATTCCAGATGGGACACGGATTTGCGCGGGTGCAACGGATTCGCGCGGATCGGCTGGCGATGGAAGGCGCCAGACTTATGCGCCGCGCTGGCGTGCGGCGAGCGTACCGAACTGCCGGAGCATCCAGATGTCCTGTCAATTCGTGACCGCACTCGTAGGCGGCATATCAGAAAAATTTCGGAATAGTACGACAGTGTCACGAGAGAATGACGAGAGTCGTGTAGTAGTCTCAGAGTGCCGATGACCGCAACCGATTGCACCGTCGCCTTCCTGGCAGGACAGCTTCGCTCCTACATTGTTCTCCGCTGCCTCAGCCTTGCCGTCTCCGGCATGATTGCTTGCAGGATTCGCTCGTCTCCTGGCAGTGATTGACCGTTTCTGATCAGTTGCGTGCGGTATCGCGTTGCCGCTTCTGGCATATTGCGAAGGGCAGAAACCATGACATCAACCAACCTCCGGCGCCGCGACGCTGTTATTGCTGTTCAGGCAGCGATCATTTTGATCAGCGCTCATCTGAGGCTGACCAGATCACACCTGTCGCAACTCGAACTTCAGATCCGTGACGCATTGTGAGGCAGCAGATCGACACAAATGGCGGCATCAGGTTCTTTGAGACATCCGGCGCCTGTGTGAACAGGTTCACTGAACGACCGCATCGATGGCGATACGATGGTCATACAGCCGATGATTGAGCAACGATAGAACGGGCGTATGGTATCGCAATCCAGGCTACAAATCGCTCTCTTTGTTTTTGGGCTGTCGCTATGACGACCGTTACAACCTTCCCGGAACCCATCCCAGCATACCCGGCGCACGCTGGCGCTCCGGCGGATGTTGCACTCCTGTTGAACTGGCTGCATCGCCTGCTGGCGTGGCAGATTGCGCTGACCCGCCGGGTCTACGGTCCGATTGCCGACGATAGTTACCGTGGGCTGTACATCCCCAGCGCAGAAGCCGATATTCTGGCGGACGAGGACGCAGGGACGCCGCCGGATCTTGCGGAGCAGCGCGCGGCGCTGGCTGAGGAACGCGCGGTGCTGGAAGTCGAATTCGCCTCCGCTGACCGGGAAGGCGCGGATCTGCCGCTCTACCGCCTGGGGTGCCTGTTCGGTCTCGACATGTTTGCCCGCGATGTGCTGCTGCTGGCGCTCGCACCGGAACTTGACTCGCGCTATGAGCGCATCTACGCCTATATTCAGGACGATGTCTCGCGCCGGCGACCGTCGATTGACCTGGCGCTGCGGTTGCTCTGCACCGCGCCCGCCGAACGTTTGAGCCGCCAGGATGCGTTCGAGGCGAGTGCGCCGTTGATGCGCCATCGCCTCCTGCTGACATTTGAAGATGGGCAACGCCGTCCGCCGCTCATTGCGCGTTTTCTCAAGCTGGACGACCGCATCGCCGCAGAGTTGCGCCGCACATCCGGCGATCCGCCAGCGCCGCTCGATGCGTTGCTGACACCCTTCGCCGGGTGGTCACAACCGGCGCGGCAGCTCGACGACCTGGTGCTGCCCGCCGATCTGCTGGCGCGCTTGCGCCAGCTCGTCGCTGAACCGCAGGCGCGGATGGTGATCGGGGTTCGCGGCGGTTACGGCAGCGGACGGCGCGCGCTGGCGGAAGCGCTCTGCACCGCAGCCAGCGTGCCGTTGTTGACCGTGGACCTGGAACGTCTGCCTGCTGACGATGCGCCCGGCACCGCGTCACCCGATGAACTGCTCGAACGCGCAGTGCGGGAAGCTGCGCTGCGTGGCGCGGCGCTCTTCTGGCGCGGTGCGGACCGGTTGCTGGCGGACGATGCGCCCGTGGCGCTGCGCACGGCGCTGCTCGCGGCGCTCGATGCTCACGGCGGCTGGTCGTTCCTGGCGCTCGAACAGCCGTGGGAAGCGCGCGGCGCGTTCCGGCAGGCGCGCTATCTCCACATCGAACTGCCACACCTCAGTTACAGCGACCGCGAACGAATCTGGCGGCTGCGCCTCGGCGCCGATTGCCCCGACGACGCCACGCTTGCGGCGCTTGCCAGCACCTTCCGCCTCACGGCGGGACAGATCCGGGACGCGGCGCGCACCGCGCGCGACCTGACGCGCTGGCGCGGCGCCGATGGTCAGTCGATCCGGCGCGACGACCTGTACGCCGCGTGTCGCGCCCAATCCAGCGGGCGCCTCGCGGCGCTGGCGCACAAGATTCCGGCGTCCTACACCTGGAGCGACATTGTGCTGCCTTCCGATCAGGTCGATCAGTTGCGCGAGATCGTCGTCCAGGTGCGTCACCGGCGCACCGTGCTGGAACGCTGGGGCTTCGACAAACACTTGGCGACCGGCAAAGGCGTCAATGTTTTGTTCGCCGGACCGTCGGGCACCGGCAAGACCATGGCGGCGGAGATCATTGCCGCCGATCTGGGACTGGAACTGTACAAGATCGATCTTTCGACGATGGTCAGCAAGTATATCGGAGAGACGGAGAAGAACCTGGATAGGGTCTTTACGGCGGCGCGCGAGGCAAACGCCATCCTGTTCTTCGACGAGGCTGACGCATTGTTCGGCAAACGCTCGGAAGTTCGGGACGCGCATGACCGGTATGCCAACATTGAGGTCGGGTATCTGCTGCAGAAGATGGAAGAGTACGACGGCGTGGTCATCCTGGCGACGAACCTGCGCAAGAACCTCGACGAGGCGTTTGTGCGCCGCCTGCACATGGCGATTGACTTTCCCTTCCCCGAAGAAGGGGATCGACTGCGCATCTGGCGCAAGGTGTTTCCGGCGGATGCGCCGCTGGAACGGGACGTGAACCTGGAGTTTCTGGCGCGGCAGTTCAAACTGGCTGGCGGCAACATTCGCAACGCGGCGCTGCTGGCGGCGTTCCTGGCTGCCGAAGACGGCGCCGCCATCGGGATGGAACACATTCTGCGCGCCGTGCGCCGCGAGTATCAGAAGATCGGCAAACTCGCGCCGGTCGCCGAGTTCGAGCAATATCGGGCGCAGGCGCGCAATGGTCGTGAAGGCGCATAAGGCTTTGTGAAGACGAGGAATATGTCGTGCGATCCTTACCGCTGCTCGTTCTGATCGTGCTGATAGCCGGACTGTCAACGCCAGCGCCAGCGGGCGCTCGCGCCGTTGCATTTGTACGGCTGGTGCATGCCATCCCGAATGCTCCGGCAATCACGCTCTACGCCAACGGTGCGCCGCAGGGGGACGCGCTGAGATTTGCCGAAGTCGGCGCCTACCGCAGCATCCCGGCAGGGTCGTATCGCTTCCAGCTTGCGCTTGCCGGGGGCGAAACCGGCGCCCCATCGCAGATTGAAGTCAAGATTGCTGCCGGTACCTATCACACGATAGCAGCCGTCGGGATTGCGCCGTATATCGAGCCGGTCGCGCTTACCGACGAGTACCGCGCGCCTGCGCAGGGCAAAGCCGGTGTGCGCGTCTACCATCTCTCACCCGACACACCGGCAATCGACCTGCTGCAGAACGGCGACCGCATCGTCTATAACCTGCCGTTCCCCGAAGCGAGCCAGGTTGTGGATGCCAGCGCGGATCGCAACCAGCGCGACCTGCAGATTCTGCCGGCAACGGTCAGCAAACCGGTGCTGGTGACGTTCGATAGCGCATCACTCCGGGCGGACATGGTCAATGACGTGTTCATCCTGAATGAACTGGCGAAGATCGAGGTCCGGGTCGTCCCAAACGCCATGCTGGTTGCCGTACCGGCAGAACTGCCGAGAACCGGCAATACTGGCGAACCATTCGTGTGGATCGTACTGGCTCTGTTGATGATAACGTGCGGCGTTGCAGTCAGGCAATGGAGCTTTGCCGCCAATCCAGCCCGCGCAGGCGGGCTTCGCAACCGTAGCCCGCGGCTTATGGAGTTTGAGCCATCAACCCGGTATCGCCCGGTTAAGCCTGCGCAGGCAGGCTTCGCAACCGTAGCCCGCGACTTCAGGCGCCGGGCGAGCAGGCGCTCCAGGAACCGGAATGAGTCGTGAACCATATGCCTGAGATCGCCCGCAAAACAATTGTTGAACGCGAGCGCAAGGCGCCGGTTGCGCCCCTTCATACGGAGGAGCGCAGTCCCGCAGTTGCCGGCGATCAGCAACGCCTGGATGCGGCTGGCGCGCCGGGTGACATTGCGGCGCGCCAGCCGCAGTGCTGGGCGATCCGCGGATGGCGGAAGCCGGTCCGTTGCAGCGCGCCCGCCTGATGCGCCATTTGCAGCGTGGCTATGGCAACAGTCACGTTGAGCGGGTGATGGCGCGGGTGCAGCCGCCGCAGGTTCAACGGCGCGAACCGCCGCCCGCCGAAGGCGACGAACGCCTGCCCACCGAAGCCGAGAGAGCCGCCGCACTCCAGGCTGCCGCCGCCGCCGAGGCGCTCGCCGGTGCTGCCCGCGCCCAGGGCGCGGACCAGGCCAGCAAGACGGCAGGCGAGAAAGCGGCTGAACAGGACAGCGCGCAGGCCGCAAAGGGGCGCGCAGCGGCAGCGACCGGCGCCGCCCGATCAACGCTCCAGGCAGGCAAAGCAGCCGCACGGGGCCAACCGATTGGCGGCAAGCCTGGCAAGTCGCCGAAGCTGGCTGAACCGTCGCCTGCGGCCGCCCCCCCCGCGCCGGGCAAATCCCCGGCGTCGCCGCAGCAGGATGCCGGGTTCCAGGCGGTAGTCGGCAAGATCAAGGGCGCTGGCGCAAAGCAGGCATCCCACCCGCCAGCACCCGCCAAAGCGCACGAGGCTCAGGCGGCTGCCGTGTCGCCGCCAGCCGAACTGGCGGGCAAAGCCCAGAACACCAGCGTCGGCAAGATGCAGCAGGCGGAGACGCCCGCCTTCGACGCCGCCGGGTTCAAGGCGCGCCTGATGGAGCGCATCACCCAGTTGACGCCAAAGACCGCCAAAGACGCCGACGAGTTCAGAGAGTCCGGCAAGGTCGAAGGCGTCAAAGGCGCATTGCAGGGGGACGTCGCCAGCGAGCGGCAGAAGTCGCAGGGACCGCTGGAGCAGCAGGCACGGGCGGAGCCTGACCCCAGCAGCGAGACGCCCAAGCCAGTGACGCCGCTGAAGGAGGAGCAACTTGGCGCGCCACCGCAGATCGCCGGCGCCGAAAAGGCCGCGCCCCCGCCACGCACCCGCGCCGAGGTCGAGCAGCCGTTGCAGGCTGAGAGCCAGAATCTCGACAAGGAGATGGCGGAGAACGACATCTCCGAAGAGCAGTTGAAGAAGTCGAACGAGCCGGAGTTCCAGGCAGCGGCGGACGCCAAAAAAGAAGCGCAGGAACACGCCGCCGCTGCGTCGCAGGAAGTGCGCCAGGCGGAACAGGCGCAGCTCAAGAGCGCCGAAGCTGCAGCCAGCGCTGCCGTGCAGGCTGGCGTGCAGGGCATGCACAGCGACCGCGCGCGGGTGTTGCAGACAGCCGGCGGCACACAGGCGAAAACCAGGGGCAAGGACGAAGAAGAGCGCGCGAAGGTCGGCGCCGACATCAAGGCAATCTACGCCGAGACCAAAGCCGCCGTCGAAGACAAACTCAACGGGCTGGACGAACGGGTCAGCCAGGCCTTCGACCTTGGCGCAAACGCAGCGCGCCAGACATTCGAGAACTATGTCAAGAGCCGCATGGACGCCTACAAAGAGCGGCGGTACGGCGGCATGCTCGGTTGGGCGCGCTGGCTGGAAGATAAAGTCGCCGGCATGCCGCCCGAAGTCAATGCCTTCTTTACCGAAGGACGCAACCTCTACCTGAAAGAAATGAGCGTAGTGATCGACAAGGTCACCGCGATCATCGGCGGGACGATCACCGAAGCAAAAGCGGAGATCGCCCGCGGCAAACAGCGCATCAGCGAATACGTCGCTAAGCTGCCCGCACATCTGAAGGGTGTGGGCAAAGAAGCGGCGGACGAGATCCAGAGCCAGTTCGACGAACTCGAAGAGAGCGTCAAGAACAAAGAGAACGATCTGATCGAAAGCCTGGCGCAGAAATACAACGAAAGCCTGCAGGCGGTCGACGCGCGCATCGACGAAATGAAGGCGGAGAACCAGGGACTGGTCGACAAAGCGATGGGCGCGATCAAGGGCGTCGTCGAGACGATCAAGCAACTGAAAGACATGCTGCTCGGCGTTCTGGCGAAGGCGGCAGGCGTCATCGACGTGATCATCAAAGACCCGATTGGCTTCCTGGGCAACCTGATCGGTGCGGTGAAGATGGGGCTAGACATGTTCGTGGGGCGGATCGGCGAACACCTCAAGAAAGGGCTGATCGGCTGGCTCTTCGGCGCGCTGGCGGAAGCCGGCATCGAACTGCCGCAGAGTTTCGACCTGAAAGGCATCCTGCACCTGGTGTTGCAGTTGCTGGGTCTCACCTACGCCAACATCCGCGCCCGCGCCGTGAAGATCATCGGCGAACCGGCAGTGGCGCGGCTGGAGCAGGTCGCCGAGGTGTTCAAGATTCTCGTCACCGAAGGTCCGGCGGGGCTGTGGAAGTTCATCATGGACAAACTCGGCGAACTCAAAGAGCAGGCCATGGAGGCGTTGCGCAACTTCATCGCCGAGAGCGTCATCAAGGCAGGCATCACCTGGATCCTGAGCCTGCTCAACCCGGCGTCGGCGTTCGTCAAAGCCTGCAAAATGATCTACGACATCGTCATGTTCTTCATCGAGCGCGGCAGCCAGATCATGTCGCTGGTCAACGCCATCCTGGACGGCATTGGCGCGATTGCCGCCGGCTCACTGAGCGCCGCCGCCGCCAAAGTCGAAGAGTCGCTGGCGAAAGCCGTCCCGGTAGCGATC
>JANWXL010000002.1 GCA_025055265.1 Roseiflexus sp. | reverse complement strand
AATGATCGGCGTTTGCTGACTGAAGTCGGCAATGCCAGCGGTGCGCAGGCGATGCCCGGCGCCAAACCCGGCGATGCCGCGCAGCGCCGTGGCGCCCGATGCGCCTTCACGCCGCAGTCGGTCGAGTGCAACGAGATAGAGTGGTTGACCTTCGGCGCTATCGCGCTCACTGAGATAGATGCGCACACGTTGAAGCGGCTCGCCTGCTGTCATATCTTTCTCCTGTTACTGTGCGTTGAAGCGCCCATAGCATTTCTCGCAAAGGTTGACGCGAAAATGCAAAGGAAAGTATAGCACTATTGCGGCAGATGAAAAGATCGTTATTCAACGCCTCTTGACAACCTTATAAGAAGCGTGATATACCGAAGACTATCAAGACCTATTCCAATGCACCGCCGCTTTGCACCTCGCAATCCACTCACGACGGTCATTGACAGCGCACGTTCTCAACGGCATCCGCCAGGCGCGTCTGTTATCAGGCGTTTGTTGCAGCGCCTGGCGCAGTGATCGCAAGGAGACCGCGATGGTCAAAGCGCTCGTCCTCACTGCAATCACCGGCGCTCAGATCGGCAGACGCTACGCCATCAGCGAGCGCATCAGCACCATCGGCAGCGGATCACAGTGCGACGTGACGCTCAACGATCGCCATCTGAGCGCACGTCATGCCGAGATCCGCCAGATCTTCGACCGCTGGTTCATTGTTCCGCTGGCGCCGGGCGGCATATCACTCAACGGCATACCCGTGCGCGGGCAGAGTCGTCTCAACCCTGGCGACCAGTTGACGCTTGGCAGTACGACCTATCTGGTCTCATACGAGGAGCTGGAAGAGCGCGCGCTTGGCGCAGCCACCGAAGCGCTAACGGCTAGCGTTCCGCGGTTGGGCGAATATTTTGTCCGACGCGGCATTCTCACGCCAGACCAGGTCACGCGGATTGTCAGACGTCAACGGGATATTCAAGCCAGCGGCGTGACGCTGCCCTTCGGGCAGATCGCCTACGAAATGGGGTTAATCAGCCGGGCGCAGCTCGAGCAGGCGCTGAATGAGCAGCGCGCCGAGTTTCAGGCACGCTTTCACGACTGAACGTTCGCCTCCGTATGCGCCGCCAGCGCAGACGCTGCCGCTTCCAGGCGCTGCAATGTGCGCGCCTTACCCAGCGCTGCCAGCGTATCGAAGAGCGGCGGCGCAACAGTGCGCCCTGTGACAGCAACGCGAATGGCGCCGAACAACTGCCCTGGCTTCAGCCCCAACTCCTCGCACAGCGCACGCAACTCCGCTTCGAGTTGATCGTGCGTCCATAGCTCAAGCGACGCAAGGCGGACGTGCGCCGCCTGAAGCGCGGCAACTGTCGTTGCCGCATCCATCTTCTTCTGGATGAGGAGCAGCGGATCGCTGTACGTCACCTCGCGGAAGAAGAATTCCAGCAGTTCCGGCGCTTCTCCCAATTCTTTCAGACGATCGTGGATCAGCGGCGTCAGTTGGAGCAGATACGCGCGC
>JANWXL010000588.1 GCA_025055265.1 Roseiflexus sp. | reverse complement strand
CGGTCAACGAATGGGGCAACGAATGGGGCAACGAATAAGCGAATGGGTCAACGAATGGGGAAACGAATAAGCGAATGGCAGCGAAGAACGAATGCGCGCCGCCAGTCTCGCGCCTCGTGCTTCGCGCTCCGTGCCCCGAGCCTCGTGCCTCGCGCCTCGAGCCTCGCGCCTCCTGCATTGCGCGGTGAACTAATGCGTCTACTAATGCGGATACGCCTAATCGAATGGGTCAACGAATGGGGAAACGAATAAGCGAATGGCAGCGAAGAACGAATGCGCGCTGCCAGTCTCGCGCCTCGGGCCCCGTGCCTCGCGCCTCGCGCCTCGCGCCTCGCGCCTCGCGCCTCCTGCCTTGCGCGGTCAACGAATGGGTCAACGAATGCGGAAACGAATAAGCGAATGGGTCAACGAATGCGGAAACGAATAAGCGAATGGCAGCGAAGAACGAATGCGCGCTGCCAGTCTCGCGCCTCGGGCCCCGTGCCTCTTGCCCCTCGCCCCTTGCCTCGCGCCTCTCGCCTCCTGTCTTGCGCGGTCAACGAATGGGTCAACGAATGCGGAAACGAATAAGCGAATGGGTCAACGAATGCGGAAACGAATAAGCGAATACCAGCGAGGGACCGGACGGCGACCTCGCTCTTGAGCCTCGCCCCTCGCCTCGTGCCTCGCGCCTCGTGCCCCTTGCTTTTCACCTCGCGCCTCGCGCCTCGCGCCTCTCACCTCTCGCCTCTCACCTCTTGCCTCTTGCCCTCTTATCCAAAGAATATCGACCGTCGCGCGGCGGTGCGTTCATCGAGCAGCGACTGAATGCGGCGCTGCACCAGGTCGTTGATCTGCGCAAGCGTTACCGGATCGTCGGCGGCCTCGGGACCGTAAGCGGATGGATCGATGGGTGTATCGAAGATGATTGACCATTTGCTTGGCAGCGGCGTAATGCCCAGCAGACCGAACCACGGGAAGAGCGGCGTCAACGGGAAGTACGGCAGGTTCAGCAGTTGGGCGACCGGGCGGACGTTGATCAGCATGGGGTAAATCTCTTCCGCGCCAATGACCGCCACAGGAATGATCGGCGCGCCGGTGCGCAATGCAACCCGAATGTAGTCGCGCGCGTCGAACCCGGTCAGCCGGTAGCGGTTCCAGAAGAGTTTCCCCGCTCCCTGTGCGCCCTCTGGAAATGCGCAGACGAGTTGCCCGTCGTCCAGCAATCGCGCGGCATTCTCCGGCAGCGCCGGCGCCTGACCAAAGGCGGCGAGGGCTGGCGCAAGACCGGGCACGGTCGTCATCCAGGGATCATGGAGCGAGCGCACCAGTCGCTGCGAGGGGTGATCTTCAAGCACGGCGGTTGCGATCATGGCGCTATCCCACGGCAATACGCCGGAATGATTCGCCAGCAGGAGCGCCGGTCCCTCGGCGGGGACGCCGTCGAGTCCTTCACTCGTGACGCGCCACCAGGAACGGTAGAGGAACCCGGCGACCGGGCGCACTAGTTCGATGAGTTCGGAGTCCATGCCATAGGCGTCAACGGCGAACTCGCCGCGCAGCCGCCGCTGGATCAGCGCCGTCAGTTCGGTGACCTGGTACTGGAGCACCATGGCGATGCCGCGCCAGAAATCCGGGTCGAGATAGTCGCTGTTGAACACATTCTGGCGCAGCGCCGTCACGACGCTATCGAGCGCTGGCGGGCGCAGGCGTTCCAGGTTCTCGCGGATCAGGCGCAGAAGGTCTGCCGCCAGATCGCGGGTTTCCGCCGATCCTTCGGTCTGATTGCGGATCTCGACTTCCAGTTCCTGCACGGCTGCGGCGGTCTCGGCGCGCAGCGTTTCAACCGAGTCGACCGGCATGGTGCGTTCACCGGCATACGTCACGCCGATCTCCTCCTCTGGCGCTGACGGCGCTTCTTCTGGCTGCGGCGCAGCGGCTTCAACAGGTGCAGCAGTTTCCGTTGCTGCAGGAACGGCATTGGCGACTGGCGTGCGCTCTTCCGCCTCAACAGCAGGCGCTGTCTCCTGAAGACTCTCTGCACTGTTCGATCCATCTATCGCTGTAGGCTGATCGTGGGCGTTCGTTTCTGGAGCGTCCGACATGTCCACCTCCTCTGGGACAGGTGATGCAGTCATTTGCGAGCGTTCGTCTGTTGCAGCGCGCTTCTTTGGGGAAGCGGCGCGTTGTTCACTCCTGGGGCGTTTCGGACTGGCGGACGACGTTGCCTTGCGCTTTCGCGCGCGCGCCGCAGACGATGCGGCTTCATGTTCGACATCATTGTTCGAATTGGTCATAAATGTACTCCAATAAAGCGTGAAACGCCAGCGGCTCACGTTTGAAC
>JANWXL010000598.1 GCA_025055265.1 Roseiflexus sp. | reverse complement strand
TTCGACGAACTCCTGGTCGCCGGTGATGGTGGCGCTGCCAGCGGCGCCACGCGCGCCGGTGACGTCGAGGACCACACACTGCGGGCGCGCGCCCCGCGCGTACAGGAGCGAGATGCTCGCCATCGGCGGCGTCGCTGCGCTGACATGCGTGACCCGCGCCAGACGCAGCCGCGCGGGGCGCGCGCCTGCGATCAGCGCCGCTGCTGCCAGAATTCCGATGCTGAGCGCCCCCCAACGTCGCCACTGCATCACAGCGCCTGCCTACGCCACCCCGATATCCCACGCCGCCTTCAGGTCCTGCGCTGAATACCGGCGAAACGCCAGGATGGTGTTGGTGCGCCTGATGCCGTCGATCCGCGCCAGGCTTTCGGGCACGACTTCGGCGAGCTGTTCGTACTCCGCCAGCCGGATCACAGCAATGATATCGAAATCGCCGGTGACGCTGTAGACCTCGGCGACATTTGGCGTGTTTGCGATGGTCTGAGCAATTTGCGCAATCTTCGCCGGTTCAGCCTGAATGAGCACGAAAGCGGTGAGCATCGAGGTTCCTTTCCATTCTCGTGTATAATGAGCGCCGTTCTGCGATGATTGTGGAGTATTGCAATGCGCCCGCTATGATAGCAGGTTGAGCAGCGCGCGCAACTTCGAGCATACCATAGATAGTTTGACGCAAAGACGTAAAAGCGCAAAGTGTTTTGGATAGAACGATGACCGATGAAAGACGCTCTCTGCTTAACCCCGTTGACTCAAACACCGGCATTGACTGGCTGTTGCGCTACGCGACGGCGCAGTGGAACCGTTTCTTCGGATTGAATATCAGCCGTCTCAACGACATGCTGTATGTCGGCGGCGAGTTTCATGCGAGCCAGTGGCCCCAGTTGCATGCGCTCGGCATCCGCGCTGTGCTGAGCCTGCAGGCGGAACGCGAGGATGTGTTTGAGGGACCGCCGCCGGATCGCGCGCTGCGACTGGAGGTGATCGATTTTCACCCGCCCACTATTGAGCAATTGCATCGGGCAGTCGCGTTTATCACCGCTGCACACGCCGATGGGTTGCCCACGCTGATCCACTGCCACGCCGGGGTGGGGCGCGCGCCGCTGACGACAGCCGCATACCTGGTGGCGCAGGGCATGACAAGCGCCGACGCGCTCGAACAGGTGCGGCGCGCGCGCCCGATCATCGGGCTGAACGAGCGGCAGATGCAGCGGTTGATCGAGTGGGAACAGGCGGTGCGCGGTTGATCTGCTATAATTGCCGCCCTGATGAAGCCTTTCGATATTGCGCTTAAGACCAGTCTGCTCCGCCCCAGCGGATGGGCGACGCGATACGCCGTCGTTCCGTCGCTGCTGGCGCTCGGATGGATCGCAGCAATCGTAACCCTCGGCTCGTCTGACGTCCTCGTCTGGACGCTTGCGCATGCTGGATCGCTGGCAGTCCTGGCAGGCGCAGCGCTGGCGCTCTGGATTGTGCCGGGGATGGCGTTGCTCAGTGTGCTCTGGCGTGATCACCCCTTGAGCCTCATTGAGCGCATTGGCGTGGCGTGGGGGATTGGAGCGGCGCTGCCTCCGATCCTGTTGCTCCTGGCGGATCTCGCCAACCTGCCCTGGAATCGCATCACCACGCTGGCGTATGTCTTCCTTGCAGCAGGCATCTGGCTGGTCACAACGTGGCGGCGCGTCAAATCGCCAGAGCGTGAACTCCGGCGCAGCTCGACATCCGAGCGGGTCCCGGCTGACTACATCGGCGCCCTGATGATCGGTCTCCTGACGCTGGCGCTGATTGCGCGTCTCTACACCACGCGCGAGATGCTGGTCGGGTCCAATGTGGACAGTTACCATCATACCCTGATCGTCCAACTGCTGGTCGAGCGCCAGGGGCTGTTCCAGTCGTGGGAACCGTATGCGCCGCTAGCAACCTTTACGTATCACTACGGATTCCATGCCAATGTGGCGTTCGTTCACTGGCTGACCGGCATTCCAACGGCGCGCGCCGTCGTGGAGGTCGGGCAGATGATGAATGCAGCCACACTGCTGGCTGTCTTTGCATTAACTGTCCGACTGGCTGGCAGCGTGATCGCAGGCGTGTGGGCTGCGCTTATCGTCGGGTTCTACAATGCGCTTCCGGCTTTTTTGACATTTTGGGGGCGAAATCCGTTCGCCACCAGCCACATTATCCTCGTTGCGGCGCTGATCGCCTGGATGGCAGCAATCGAGGCGTTCCGCCGCGATTGGCGATTGCTGGCGCTGGCGGGGATGGTAAGCGCCGGGCTTGCGCTGAGCCATTATCAGACAACCATTCTGGCAGCGCCGATGATCCTGATCTATTTGCTGGCGCTTCGGCTGTACGCTTCACCCCCCGTGATCCTGGCAACCCTGGG
>JANWXL010000456.1 GCA_025055265.1 Roseiflexus sp. | reverse complement strand
CGTTTATTCGTGACAGCATTCGTTGACCCATTCGCTCATTCGTTGACCCATTCGTTTATTCGTGACAGCATTCGTTGACCCATTCGCTCATTCGTTGACCCATTCGCTTATTCGTTGACCCATTCGTTGACCCATTCGCTTATTCGTTGACCCATTCGCTCATTCGCTTGTACACCTCACCGAGGAACCATCATGATCACTCCTGCCAACGTCGGCATCATTGGCTGCGGCAACATCAGCGGCATCTACCTGGAAAACGGCAAAATCTTCAACGCGATCAACATCGTCGCAGTGGCGGACATTGACCCGGATCGGGCGAAGGCGCGCGCAGCGGAGTACAACATTCCCAAAGCGTGCAGCGTCGAGGAATTGCTGGCTGATCCCGACATCGAGATCGTCATCAACCTGACAACTCCCGACGCCCATGGTCCGGTGGCTCTGGCAGCCTTGAACGCTGGCAAGCACGTGTATAACGAAAAGCCGCTCGCCGTCACCCGCGACGAAGCGCGCGCACTGCTCGACCTCGCCGACCGCAAGAGGTTGCGCGTCGGCTGCGCTCCTGACACCTTCCTTGGCGGCGGGTTGCAGACCTGCCGCAAACTGATCGATGATGGCTGGATCGGCGAGCCGATCGGAGCCGCCGCCTTTATGATGAGCCACGGACCCGAAAGCTGGCACCCGAACCCGACCTTCTTCTACCAGCCTGGCGGCGGTCCCATGTTCGATATGGGACCCTACTACCTGACAGCGCTCTGCGTACTGCTAGGTCCGGTGCGGCGGGTGACCGGCTCGGCGCGCGTCTCGTTCGCAGAACGCACAGTGACCAGCGAGCACAACTATGGCGCAAAGATTCCGGTCAACACCCCGACGCACGTTGCTGGCGTGCTCGATTTCGCTTCCGGCGCCGTTGCGACGATTATCACCAGCTTCGATGTCTGGAGTTCACAACTGCCGCGCATCGAGATTTACGGCTCACACGGCACACTTAGCGTTCCTGATCCGAACACCTTCGACGGACCGGTGCTGCTGCGCCGCGCAGGGGCGCGTGAGTGGTCGAGCGTCCCGTTGTCGCATGGCTTCACCCGCAATTGTCGCGGCATCGGCGTGGCGGATATGGCGACCGCCATCCGAACGGGCAGACCGCACCGCGCGTCCGGCGAGCTGGCGTATCACGTACTCGATATTATGCACGCCATCCACGACGCATCGCGCGAGGAACGTCACATCATCCTGCACAGCGCCATAACCCGTCCAAAGCCGCTGCCGCTCGGTCTCGACGAACGCAGCGTCGATTTAGAGTAACGCAGGCGCCGTCTTTTTCGCCTCGCCCGACCCCGACAGCAAGCGTCGGCTGAGTCTGTCGAAGCCAACGCACAACGCACGCAAGTCGAGGCGTAGTGCACGTATTTGAGGGATGTTCTATGGCAGATGTCGTCTCAATGGGTGAGTTGCTGGTCGAATTCGTGGCGACACAGCCAAACACACCGCTGTCGCACGTGCCGGGTTTCATCAAAGCGCCCGGCGGAGCGCCAGCCAACGTCGCCGTCGGCTTGCAGCGGCTGGGGGTCAGCGCACGTTTCGTCGGCAAGGTCGGCGACGACCCGTTCGGCATCTATCTGCGCGACAGCCTGGCGCAGGAAGGGGTGGACACGCGCTTCTTGCTGGTCGACCGCACGGCACGCACTACGGCGGTATTCGTGGCAGTGTGGGACGATGGGCGCAAGGATCTCTGCTTTTACCGTAACCCCGGCGCCGACATGCGCCTTGCGCCGGAAGAGATCGACGAACAGATCTTCGAAGGTGCGCGCTGTTTTCATTTCGGATCGATCGGGTTCATCGACGAGCCCTGCGCATCAGCGCAGCGCCGTGCGCTCGCAATCGCCCGCGCGCGCGGGTTGATGATCACCTACGATCCAAACTATCGCCCGACCCTCTGGCGCAATGCTGAAACAGCGCGCACTGTCATTCAGGATTCATTCCGCTTCTGCCACCTTGCCAAAATCAGCGAAGAAGAGTGGGAGACAGCGACCGGCGAACGCGACCTTGATGCAGGTATCACAGCAGTGCTGGCAAAAGGCGTCGAACTGCTGGTGATCAGTCGCGGATCGCGCGGCGCGATTGCGACGAACGGCGAGTATCGCATCGAACTGCCGGCGCCCTCAGTGCCGGTGGTCGAAACCACCGGCGCTGGCGATGGATTCATGGCGGCGATGATCGCACGCCTGCTGCCGGAGCGCGAGCGCGTGGGATCACTCGCGCGCGTCGATCAGGAAACCGTTCGTGAGGCGCTGATCTTCGCCAACGCCGTCGGCGCGCTCACCTGCACCCGAGCAGGCGCCATCCCGGCGCTGCCAACGCGCGCTGAAGTCGAGCGGTTCCTCCAGAGGTGACAGTCACCTACCCGGCGATCCCCAACCGCTGCGCATCGGCGCGCAATCCCTCGATGACATGCCCGATGACCTCATCGAGCGGCATGCCAAGCGCTGCGGCGTTGTGGGTGATCTCATCGCGGCTCACCGCGCGCGCAAACGCTTTATCCTTCATCTTCTTGCGCACTGCTGTCACATCGACCTCAAAGACGCTCTTCGTCGGACGGACGAGCGCGACCGCCACTACAAAACTCGACAGCTCATCAACGGCTGCCAGCGTCTTTTCCAGCACTGTCTCGCGCGGCACGCCGCTGTAGTTCGCGTGCGACAGAATGGCGCGGCACACCTCCGGCGACCAACCGTTCAAGCGCAGGTAGGTCACCCCGACAAACGGATGCATCTGCAACGGCGGTTCCGTCACCTGCCCGGCCAGAATGGCTTCGGAGGCGGCAGTGGTGCTGTCACCCGGCGGCGGCATCTGCGGGTAACGCTCGAAATCCATGTCGTGCAGCAGACCAATCGCCCCCCACAGGTCGGGGTCGGCGCCATTCAACTGCGCAAAATGCCGCATCGACGCCGCGACAGCGTAGCAGTGCTTGCGCAATTGTTCGCCCTGCACCCACTCGTGCAGGATCGCAAACGCGCGATCAGTGTACGTCACGCATCCCTCCGTTCAGACACAGATGTCCCTGTCAATGTTGAAATAGCCATGGACAAGAATGTTGCGCATTCCTATCATTTTGCTTCAGGGAATATCTGGCGCCATATCGCGCACTGCATCAGGCAGCGTCCGCGCAGCCTCGCCAATGATTTGCAAATGCAGCAGGAACCACGCCTGAAGCAACTCATCCTGGTCGAAGGCGGTTCGATCTCGATCACGGTATCGCTCAATTGCGTCAATGGCAGACAGAATGTCGCGTAGACGCTCGACCGGACGTCTCATAGCGCCACTGCCTCACGGAGCACTTCTTCACGCAGACGCATCTTGAGACCCTGTTCCGTAACGACATCTACCCGGCAACCCAGGAGTTGTTCGAGATCATATTGCAATCCCCCCAGATCGAAGAGCGAGCGCCCTGGCTCCATCTGCACCAGAAAGTCAACGTCACTCTG
>JANWXL010000416.1 GCA_025055265.1 Roseiflexus sp. | reverse complement strand
CGCCAGCCGCCGCAACAGCAACTGGGACCTGTATGTGATGCGCGCCGACGGCAGTGATCTCCGGCGGCTGACCGATCATCCTGCTTACGACGGGGAACCTTCCTGGTCGCCCGATGGCCGCCGGATCGCGTTCAGCAGCGTGCGCGACGGCAACCTCGAAATCTACACGCTCGATCTCATCAGCGGCGATGTCCGACGGATCACCAGTCACCCCGCTGCCGACTCACAGCCAGCGTGGTCGCCCGATGGACGGCGCCTTGCGTTTACTTCCTGGCGCGACGGCAACCAGGAGGTTTATATCGCTGAAGCGGAGAGCGGTGCAGCCGTCAACCTGACCAATCACCCCGCGCCGGATCATAGCCCGGCGTGGTCGCCCGACGGACGGCGCATTGCGTTCATTTCGGACCGTGACGGCGGCGGTAATCTCCACATTCACGACCTGATCACCGGTGAAGAGCTGCGCGCCGGACCTGACAATCTGGGGTTGCGCGATCCGGCGTGGACGCCTGGCGGCGGTCTGATGGCGGTTGCGCCGTGGGCGCTGGGAGGGCGACGCTTCTTTTCGCGGCAGGGGGTGGCGCTGTTCAGCCCCGGCGTGCAGGGCGGCACCTTCGTGGTTGCCAGCCTGCACGGGTATGCCAGACCATCCTGGAGCAATCGCGCGGTCACGCCGCTTTTGCCAGACGAACGATGGCAGGAGGGTCGCACATTCAGTTCAACCGCGTCGCCGGTCGATGTTGCGTCGCTCCCGCGCGGCATGGTCGCACTCGGCGACGTGCGCGCCGGCGGGATTCCGATGCTGGCTGCGGCGGTCAAGCCTTCGTTTGATGCCTTGCGACGGGACGTGATCGCAGCCAGCGGGTATGATTTTCTGGGGCAGTTGAGCGAAGCGTCGCGCGCGGTCGATTTTCAAAACGGTACGTCGTCGTTCACGAGCTGGCACAAAGCCGGGCGCGCCTTCGACACGCGCTGGGATTATCAGGTCAACGGGCAGCAGATCCTCTATATCTCACCCGAATGGCGCGCCGGACGGCTCTTCTGGCGCCTCTATTTGCGCGCAGTGCGCCAGGACGGGAGTATGGGGGAGCCGCTGGCGGCGCCGGTGTTCGATGTGCAGAACCGGCGACTGTTGCCGCCGCCAGCGGGGTATTTCGTCGATTTCACGGCGCTCGCTGCCACGCATGGCTGGAGCCGGATCGCGGCGCAGGAGCGCGAAACCTTCGACTGGCGCACCCAGCCGCTGGCGCTCGAATACTGGCACTTCGAGCGCCGCGACGGGTTGAGCTGGTACCAGGCGATGCGCCTGGTGCACGACGATCAGACATTGGAGCGCATCTTCACCCTCGAACGGGTGCTGGCAGCCGGCACGCGCCCGCAATTCTTCCCGTTCCTGGGGTTGCCGTGGGCGCAACCGCCGCCTCCCGTCGCGGGACCGATCACCCTGCCGCCGGGGTATCGGCAGTGATCACTGCTTCTTTCCCCGCCCGCTTCCAGTCTTTGAGCAAATATACCCCGTATAGCATCAACAGTGTCACCTGTACCACATCCAGCGGGATGACGGGGAAGTTGGTGTATTTGAGCGCCAGGTCGTGGAGAGCATGCAAAAGAACGGGGAACCAGATGGTGTTGGTGCGCAGGCGGATGGCGCCCAGACCGATGCCGTGGACGAACGCGCCGATGATTTGTGCCAGAACGATGAAGGGATTGCGGTAGAGCAGGTTGCCGATATGGATGAGACCAAACAGCAGAGACGAAAGAATGATGCTGCGTGTTACGCCTGTCGGCTTCAGTATGTGCAGGATGATGCCGCGCATCAACCCTTCTTCCATAAAGCTAGTCAGGGCGTAGGCGACTGCCAGATACAGGAACGTTCCTGGGTCTGTGGTTTTGATGCCCATCAGAAAGGGCAGCCCCAATACAATGAGGAACGGAATAACCGTCAGGCGCGAGTCGCGCCATTCGGCCGAGACGTTGAAGCCCGCTGCTTTCCACCAACCCAGCGCCGAAAGCGTGAGCGCCATCAGCGCCGAAAGCGTAATCAGCGCCACGAATTCAGGCTGAAACTGTGGCAGGATCTTCGTGGCAGCCAGACCAGACAACGTAGAGATGACGATAAAAGCGGCGGACAGAAAAACCGACGACAGAACGGGATGTGCTGTAAAGAACGATACAACGGCAGCGCGCGGGCTATGGGGAGATGGAACGATCGTTTGGGTTTGCATGGTTGCCTCCAGAATTGATATTCTTGAAGGCAGTGTAGCGGGCGCCGCGGGTTTGCGCTTCGGTCTTAAGGCGGAGAGTGGCGCCCTTAATTAGTCCGGGGATGAGCGCTCCGCATCGTTCAAACCTTCGAGACGTCGACGGTGATTGTGGTTCCTTCGTTGAGCTGGCTTGCAATGCGGAGCATCCCGCCGATCTGAGCGGCGCGCTCATGCATGGACTTTAGTCCAAGATGTCCGGGGTATTTCTGCGCAGCGTCGAAACCTTTGCCATTGTCACGGACTGCGAACGTCAGCGTTCCGTCTGTGTCGTGCAGAGAGAGTTCCACCCGCGTTGCGTGCGCATGTCTGGCGACGTTGTGCAGAGCTTCCTGGGCAATGCGGTAGAGGGCTTCTTTCACATCGAGCGACAGGTCTGGTTCGGAGTCGAAGTGCGTGACGACATCCAGTTTGTAGCGAGCCCGCAGGGCGTCGGCCTGTTTGGTCAGCGCGGCGACCAATCCTTCATTTTGAAGCGACTCGGGACGCAACTCGAAGATAAGCGCGCGCATTTCGGAGAGTCCCGCTTCGGCAAGGGAGAGAATGTAATCGAGCGGTTCCGCCAGTCTGGCAGGATCGCGTTCCAGTTGAATCTGCGCTGTGCGAGCGCCCAGCGCAATGCCGTATAGCGCTTGCGAGACGGAGTCGTGCAGTTCGCGCGCCAGCCGTTGCCGTTCTTCCAGCGCTGCTACTTTGAGTTGCGCTTCTTTCAATTGCAGCTCGGCGCTCGTTTGGGCAAGTTCGTGGGTGCGGCGGTTGAGTTCCGCGGTCATCTGATTGAACGAAGCCGCCAGTTCACCCAGTTCATCGTTCGATGTCACTGTCACAGACACTCCCGGATTTCCTGCTGTAATAGCGCGTACACCATGCAGCATTTGCGCAATGGGACGCGCCAGGAAGCGCTGACTGAGCCAGACTGTCACTATCGCTGCACCGATGAAAAAGAGCGCCATGATGAGCAGCGTGTTTCGCACCGTAGCGACGGCGTCGGTTTCGATGGAACGAGCCATGGTTTGCGACTCGGCAGTGATTTCGGTCAGCGGAACAACAATGGATAACGTCCACCCCAGATTGGGGAGCGGCGCAGAGGTGAGTAAAGCGGGTTGTCCGTTGAGTGTGATGTCCAGCGCATTTGGTGCAGACGTTTGAGCGGATGCCGCCAGAACTGCCAGGTTGGGGTTGAGGTCGGTCAGTGTCGCGCCAAGGAGACCATTTGGATGCTGTTCCTGCACGGTCAGCGGGCGACTGGCAAGCGTTGCGGCACGTTCGGCGGGGATGGCGATCAATCGCCCTTCCGCATCGGTGAGGAAGGCGAAACTGCCCGGTGTAGGGCGAAGCTGGCGCAGACGTTCTATCAACCGCGTCAGTGAGACATCGATACCGATATAGCCCTGAAAATCATCACCGTAATAGATGGGCGTATCGGCGCTGACAAGCAATCCCTGTCCTGCGTCGTCGAGATAAGGCGGCAGCCAGACGGTTCTGCGCTGCGGGTTGTTGTTCGGTGCGACGGGAAAATCTTCGATGCGCATGGTCTGGGCCGCCTCTGCTGCGCCGTTGCGCAGTTCCAGTTCAGGCAAGCCACGCACAGGATAGTAGCGAAAGGTCAATTGCGGTCCTTGAAAGTAGATGCCCACGCCCGTTTCGGTCTGTGCCAGCAATGAGGGAAACAGGTCTTCCAGGATGGCCGAGTCGCGCAGACTCCGGTCGGTGATGGCATCGGGCGGAATACTGCCGATGTGCAGAATTTCGGTGCGGCGGTTGGGGTTGGCGTCGAAATAGAGCAAGCCATTGTCGCTCAGGGTCAGTTGGGAAGATCGATAGACCACATTGGGGACGACGGACCAATCCGCAGGTTTGCCTGAAGCATGCGCCTGCACCATAACATCAGCGGCGATTCTGGTAACGCGCGCGGCTTGCTGCAATTCCAGGTCGTAAATTTGGGCTTCCTGAGCGGTTAGTTGGACCAGCGCGGTGCGGCTTCGGGTTTGCAGACTCTCGGCGCTGCGCTGGACAGCAGCCTGTTCTGCCTGATCGAATCCGTGCGCCACGATCAGGCTGGTCACGATCGCCAGCAGCACGACAAAGCTCATCACTCCTGCGGTCAGCCGGACGCTGATGCGGTTCATACGGAACATCCCCGTGATTTCTCCTCTTCGATGGATACCAGTCCGATCCGAATGGCATAGAGCGCGGCTTGTGTGCGGCTTGGAACGCCTAATTTGTGCAAAATGGCGCTGACATGCGTCTTGACGGTCTTTTCGCCAATGTCGAGTTCGCGGGCGATTTCCTTGTTAGCGCGCCCTAGCGCCAGCAGGCGCAACACGTCGGTTTCGCGGCTGGTCAGTTTTTCGGGGCTTTCGGGAATACGCACTTCGCGGAGCAAACGGGCGGCGACCTGGGGCGAGAGTTGCACCTGACCGGCGGCAGCGGCCTTGATGGCGCGGCGTAGTTCTTCCGCCTGGGTATCTTTGAGCAGGTATCCTGTTGCGCCCGCGCGCATGGCTTTCATGATCGCTTCGTCCTCCAGCACGCTGGTCAGCGCGATGACTTCAGTTTCCGGAAATTCGCGGCGAATGAGCGCGGTGGCGGTCGAACCATCCATAACGGGCATGAGCAGATCCATCAGAACGACGTCAGGGTGCAACGCTCGCGTCAGGCGAATGGCGTCTTCGCCGTTCTCCGCTTCGCCTACGACCTGCAAGTCTGAGTCCAGACTGAGAAACATCTTCAACCCCTGACGGACAACGGCGTGGTCATCGACCAGTAAGATGCGAATGGGCATAGCAATACTCCTGACGGTACGACGTGCTGAAGGTCTGTTGAGGCGCAAAAGAACCGGCGATCCACGCCGTGGGGAGGGCGCATGTCTGTATCTCAATGATAGCGTCTCGCGCCGAGTCCGCTTCCGTCTTAAGTCGGAGATAGCATGCCGTCCTTGTGCCGATGCGCCCTCTGATCCGTCTGGCTATACTGGCGGCATGATAAAGATTCTACTGGTAGACAACGATCCCCACATTCGGCGCGGGTTAAGGATGCATTTCGCACTCGAACCCGATTTCGCGGTGGTAGGGGAAGCGAGCGACGGTTGGGACGCTCTCCGACTGGCGTGTGAACTGCAACCCGACGTCGTGGTGCTGGACATACGCCTGACCGATCTGGACGGCTTGAGCGTGGCGGCGCGCCTGCGTCAGTCTCAACCACGCTGTGCAGTCATTATTCTGACATTATACGACGAACCCGCAAATCGTGCCCGCGCCGCACGCCTCGGTGTGACGGCGTTTCTTCTCAAAGGCGGATCGGCGGATGAATTGAAGCAAGCCATCCGCCAGACTATTGTCACCAAAGGAGAGAGGCCGTGAATATCGAACACACAGCAACAGGCATCGTCAGTTCTCATATGCGCAATAAAAGCGTATCAGGAATGGAGCGCATCGTTTTCTTCAGCGACGCAGTGTTTGCGATTGCGATTACTCTGCTTGCGCTGGAAATTCGCCTGCCTGAGATTGGGGGTCTGGGCAATGCTGCATTATTCGAATCACTGCTTTCCATCTATCCCAAATATCTCAGTTTTATCGTCAGTTTTCTGGTGATCGGCAATTTCTGGTTGGTGCACCATCGCCAGTTTCACTATATTGAACGGTATGATACTCCTCTGATCCTTATCAACCTGTTTATCCTGATGTCGATTGCTTTTATCCCTTTTCCGACGGTCGTCATCAGCGAAAATGGGAACCGCGTCGCTACTATTTTTTATGCCCTGACAATGAGTGTGGTAGGTTTGTTGCTGTTTCTGCTCTGGTTCTATGCTTCGCGCGGACGCCGCCTGATCACGCCCGAGTTGATGCCTGCACGCATACGGCGTATTGCGCTCCGCACTCTGATTGCGCCCGTTATCTTTCTATGTTCGGTTGCCCTAGCGTACATCCACCCCGATGTTGCCAAGTTCTCGTGGCTGTTGATAGCACCCGCGATTTTCATCATCCAGTAGTAGGCGACGGTTAGTCAATCTCGCACACTTTTCGATATGAATACGCGCTGCCCTAATGACGCCTCAATCGTTGACGATGCCTGAGGAGATGTATATACTTTTGTTGTCATCTTTGCAAAGAGGGCGCTATGATCAAAGAAGTCACTCTTCGTCTCTACGGCGGTTCGCTTGGGGCGACGCTGCCGA
>JANWXL010000405.1 GCA_025055265.1 Roseiflexus sp. | reverse complement strand
CAGGCCCCTGTGCCTGCCCTCTTCGGGCGCCCACAGGGGGGCGCCCCTACACAGACAATCTCGTGGCGGGGCGGCCACAGGGGGCGCCCCGCCGACGCACGCCCTCGCCGTCGTAGGGGCAGGTCCCTGTGCCTGCCCTCTTCGGGCGCCCACAGGGGGGCGCCCCTACACATCCAATCTCGTGGCGGGGCGGCCACAGGGGGGCGCCCCTCTGACGCACGCCCTCGCCGTCGTAGGGCAGGTCCCTGTGCCTGCCCGCGGCGGGCGCCTACAGGGGGGCGCCCCTACACATCCAATCTCGTGGCGGGGCGGCCACAGGGGGGCGCCCCGCCGACGCACGCCCCCGCCGTCGTAGGGGCAGGCCCCTGTGCCTGCCCGCGGCGGGCGCCCACAGGGGGGCGCCCCTACACATCCAATCTCGTGGCGGGGCGGCCACAGGGGGCGCCCTGCCGACGCACGCCCCTGCTGTCGTAGGGGCAGGCCCCTGTGCCTGCCCTCTTCGGGCGCCTCTACCGTGCGATCTCGCAGCGGTGCGCTGTGGAGACGGTGCACTGCACCGTCTCTTCTCCTTGTGTTCATATGTTCAATGTTCGACGTTCAATGCCCGCCGCAACCGCAGTGAGTTGGTGACGACGAAGACCGAGCTGCACGCCATGGCGCCAGCCGCCAGCATCGGGTTCAACTGCCAGCCGGTGAAGGGGTAGAGCGCGCCAGCCGCGATGGGGATCAGCACAACGTTGTAGACGAATGCCCAGAACAGATTCCAGCGGATCGTGCGCAGGGTGCGTCGGCTGAGGTCGATTGCCTGCGCCACGCCGCGCAGATCGCCGCGCATCAGGGTAATATCGGCGGTCTCCAGCGCCACGTCGGCGCCGCTGCCAATGGCGATGCCAACGTCTGCCTGCGCCAGCGCCGGTGCATCGTTGATCCCGTCGCCGACCATGGCGACGATCCGACGCTCGCCCGTTTCACTCTGCAACTCGCGAACGATGCGCGCCTTGTCTTCTGGACGCACTTCGGCGTACACACGTCGCGGGTCGATCCCTGCCTGCCGCGCAATTGCTTCCGCTGTTCGCCGGTTGTCACCGGTGATCATCAGCACATTGATCCCCCGATGATGCAGCGCCTCGACTGCGGCGCGCGATGTTGGCTTAACCGTATCGGCGACGGCGATAACTCCCAGCGCCTCGCCATCGACTGCGACGATCATTGCCGTCTTGCCTTCGATCTGCAACCGCGTCACATCCTCGTCGAGTGCGGAGGCGTCGATTCCGCGCTCACGCATCAACGCCGGGTTGCCGATCACGATAGTGCGCCCTTCAATGGTGGCGATCACGCCCTGCCCGGCGATAGCCTCGAAGCGTTCAGGTTGAGCAACGCGGATGCCCGCTTCCTGCGCCGCGCGCACAATCGCTTCGCCGAGCGGATGCTCGCTGCGCGACTCGGCGCTTGCTGCCAGACGCAGCAGTTCGGTGCGCTGCTGCACGGTGCGATCAACCGCTGCGGAAATCGGGAGGTCAGCAGACATGTCGCTATCTGCCGCACCCTTCAGGAGGTGGTCGAGATCGGCTCGTCGGGCGTCGAGGTCAGTAGCAGTGACGGCAGAGGCCCCATTGATCGTCGCCGTCGCCGCTGCGTCGGACGCCTGATGAACGACAACCATCGCGTTGCTCTGATGTGAACCATCGCCTTCCTGCGCCTGGCTCAGTGGCGCGCTCTGCACGACCGGCGCCAGCGCATCCGCCGTGCGCACGACAATGTCGGTCACTGACGGCTTTCCAACCGTCACCGTGCCGGTTTTGTCGAGCACGACCATCTGCACTTTGCCGGCGCGCTCCAGGCTTTCGGCGTTCTTGATCAGAATGCCGTGCGCTGCGCCTGTGCCGACTCCGACCATAATGGCGGTTGGGGTTGCCAGCCCAAGTGCGCACGGACAGGCAATGACCAGCACCGCCACTGCAAAAATCATCGCCTGCGTGAAACCCGTTCCGCCAACAAAGAACCAGCCGAGGAAGGTGATGAGCGCAATCGCCAGCACAATCGGCACAAACACGGCGGATACCTGATCGACCAGGCGCTGGACCGGCGCGCGGCTTCCCTGCGCCTGCTGCACCAGCGCAATGATCTGCGCCAGCGCCGTTTCCCTGCCGACTCGCGTTGCGCGCATCTGGAAACTGCCGCTGCGGTTCAGCGTGGCGCCGATGACGGTGTCCCCCTCGCGCTTCTCCACCGGCATGCTTTCCCCGGTGATCATGCTTTCGTCGACTGCCGACGAGCCGGAGATGATGACGCCATCGACCGGTATTTTCTCGCCGGGGCGCACGATCACGATGTCGCCGCGTCGCACGTCGGCAGCAGGAATATCCACCTCGCGTCCGCCGCGCACCACGCGCGCCGTCTTCGGTTGCAACCCGATCAGCGCCCGGATCGCGGCGCCCGTCTGACTCTTGGCGCGCGCCTCCAGGTATTTCCCAACCAGAATGAGAGTGATGATCACCGCTGCCGTCTCGAAATAGACGTGCCCCGCCATGCCGGTGACCATCAGCGCGACGCTGTAGAAGTACGCCGCCGACGACCCGACCGCGATAAGCGTATCCATCGTCGCTGTGCGATGGTTCTTCAGCGCTTTCCAGGCATGGATATAGAAATCGCGCCCGGCGTAGAACTGCACTGGCGTCGCCAGGATCAGGAACAGCCAGTTGAGCAGGTCGTCGCGCGCTGCGATATGGCTCATCATCTCGTGGAGCGGTCCACCCATTGAGCGCGCCATCTCTGCGCCTGCACCGATCAACCAGGGCATGATCAGACCGAGATCGCGCCCCATCGAGATCAGGAAGAGCGGCGCAGTCAGCACCGCAGCGATCATCAGCGTGCGGCGGCGGTTCGCCAGTTCGCGCGCGCGTGCAACCGCCTCGCTGTCCTCGCCGGTATCCGCTGTATCACGCCAGTCAATGACCCCATACCCGGCGTTCTCAATTGCGGCAACCAGATCGCTCCAGGTGACGTCCGCTGGCGTGAACGTCACCGTTGCATGCTCACTCGCCAGGTTGACGGACGCCTCGATCACGCCGGGAACGTTGCGCAACGCCTTCTCGACCCGCGCTGCGCACGATGTGCAGGTCATCCCCGTGATCGGAATATCGACCCGTTCGGTAATCACCCCGTACCCGGCTGCCTCAACCGCCGCGACCAGGCGATCCGGCGTCACCAGCGCCGGATCGAAGCGCACCTCCGCCTGCTCGCTCGCTAGGTTGACCGTCGCATCGGTTACTCCTGGCGCCTTCTTCAGCGCCTTTGCGACGCGTGCCGAACAGGAGGCGCAGGTCATGCCAGTGACCGCAAGGTGTATCTGCTGCTCGGGCATGGAACTATCCCTCAGCGTCAAAACACAAACGTCAAGTACAACATTGTACTCCAACGATCATATTTCGACCAATTGGCTGAAGATCCAGCGTGCAGTCAGCCATTGGCGAAGGATTTGGATGCTCCGGTTGATGCGGTAACCGGAAGCACACGGATGCCGCAGATCGAGACGGATTGACACGGATGGCTGCCTTCCATCATCAGCAGATCCGCGCGAATCCGTCGCATCCGTGTACATCCGTGTCCTCGCCATACCAAGTCATGCGCACGCCAGGGGATCCATGTCGCAACGTGTTATAATGGTAAAAAGGTGTAGTAGAAGGGAGAACAGACGATGGAGTACGATCTTCCCGAAGATCTCCGGCTCCTGCGGCAGACCGTCCGCGACTTCGCCAACAAGGAGATCGCCCCGATCGCCCGCGAGATCGATGAAGAGGAGCGGGTTCCGTTCGAGATGCTAAGCAAGGCTGCCAATCTCGGTCTGCTCGGCGTGCCTTTCCCCGAAGAGTACGGCGGCTCCGACGCCGGGATCACCGGCTACTGCGTGTTGCTGGAAGAAATCAACCGGAAGTGTGCTTCAACCGGCACGATCATTGGTGCGCATGTGCAACTCTGCTGCATGTCGATCCACCTCGCCGGAACGCCCGATCAGAAAGAGCGCTACCTGCGCCCGCTGATCGAGGGGCGCATGTGGGGCGCCTGGGCGCTGACCGAGCCGAACGCTGGCAGCGATGCGGCGCACATCCGCACAACCGCCGTGCGCGATGGCGACTACTGGGTGCTCAACGGCGGGAAGATGTGGATCACCAATGGCTCATTCGCTGATGTGATCGTGGTGTTCGCCAACACTGATCCGAGCCTTGGACCGCGCGGCATTACCGCGTTCATCGTCGAGAAGGATTTCCCCGGCTTCAAGGTTGGCAAAGTTGAGCCGAAGATGGGATTGCGCGCATCGCACACAGCGTCGATCTTCTTTGAGGATTGTCGCGTCCCGGCAGCGAACGTACTCGGCGAGGTCGGGCGCGGGTACGCGCTGGCGCTGCAAACGCTCGACATCGGACGGTGCGGACTGGGCGCGGCGTGTCTGGGCGCGGCGAAGGAAGCTTACGAGTTGTCACTCAAATATGCAGTCGAGCGGCAGCAGTTCGGTCGCCCGATTGCCGACTTCCAGGCGATCCAGTTCAAACTGGCGGATATGGCGGTGAAAATCTACACGATGGAGCAGATCGTGTACGATTGTGCGAAGAAGGTCGATCGCGGCGAAACAGCGCGGCTGGAGTCGAGCATCGTCAAACTCTACTGCACCGATGCGCTGGCGTGGATCCTCGATGAAGCCATTCAGATCCACGGCGGCATGGGCTTTTCGCGCGAACTGCCGCTCGAGCGCATGTACCGCGATGCGCGCGTCTTCCGCATCTACGAGGGAACGAACGAAATTCAGCGGTACGTCATCGCCAGTGAACTGCTGAAGACCGTCGGGTACAAGGTGCGGTTGTATTGAGAGGCAGGAGGCGAGAGGGACGCGGCAAGAGGCGAGGGGCAAGAGGCGAGAGGGACGCGGCAAGAGGCAAGGGGCAAGAGACAAGAGGCGCTGGGGAGTAGGAAGTAGCGGCGCTTCAGATGTTGCGATGCACCGTCTCCGCCTCAACGTGCAACCCTAAACCTCAATCCCTCTCGCCCGAATGAAAACGTTGCGGTATAACGTTCCTATCTGAACGTGCAATCCTGAACCTCAATCCCTC